>JADGQE010000101.1 GCA_017882055.1 Thermoflexales bacterium | reverse complement strand
CATGGGTATCCTTTGCTAATCCATGAGCTCACTTATCGCCGCACGAATCATGACAACCTGCACGTTCGCGGCTTTAAGGAAGAGGGCACGACGACGACACCGTTCGACATGGTCGTGTTGAACGAACTGGACCGTTTCCACCTGGTCGGCGACGTGATCGATCGGGTGCCAGGTCTGGGTTCACGCGCCGCCTACACCAAACAGGTTCTGCGCGATAAACTGCTGGATCACAAAGCCTACATCAACAAACACGGCCAGGACATGCCGGAAATTCGCGATTGGCAATGGGGCAACCCATTGTGAGATTGATCGGCCTGAGAAGAGCAGGCGTTATACAAACAATTGTTAGAATCTTTGTGTACACTTATTTCACGAGGAGAAGTCCAATGACCCAGATCTCGCTTAACACCCCGGCCCCTGATTTCACCCTGCAAGATTTCAAGGGTGAGTCTGTTAGCCTGTCCGATTTTCACGGCAAAGCGCATATTTTGCTCGTGTTCAACCGTGGCTTTGCCTGACCATTTTGCCAGCGGCACATGGCGCAGTTGCGCCAGGACTACCAGGAATTCGTCAAACGTCAGGCTCAGGTGATCGTTGTTGGCCCCGATGATGCGAAAGCCTTTCAAGCCTATTGGCATCAGCATGACTTGCCCTTCGTCGGCCTGCCCGACCCGAAAGCCAGCGTGCTCAAGCTCTACGGGCAGGAAGTCAACCTGTTCAAGCTGGGGCGCATGCCTGCTCAGGTGATCGTGGACAAAGCTGGCGTGGCGCGCTTTGTGTATTATGGCCACTCGATGTCGGATATCCCAGAAAATGCTGAGGTCCTATCATTGTTGGACCAACTGAATGCATAATACCAATATTAAAGAAATCGGAAAGAGAATGCTCGATCTCGTGCGCTCATCTACAAGTGCTCGTGAACAAGCCAAGGTGATATGTTCCTTGTTCATGAAACATCCAATGTTTTCACAATAGGATAACAAGACGAGTTCTTGAGAAATCAAATGAAAACCACCCCTGATCCTTCTTCCAACAAACCGCCCAAAGCGGGACAACAGGTTGCCCAGGCGGCTCCAGCGAATTATTGGAACATCGCGCCCGAGCAGATTCTCACTACGTTGCACGCCACCCCTGCCGGTCTCCAGCAAGCAGATGCTGAGCAGCGCCTTAAGCAATACGGGCTGAACACAATAAGAGCACAGGGGCGAACAACTGCATTGCGCCTATTACTGGGCCAATTCAAAAGTCCGCTCGTCCTCATCCTTATCTTTGCCGCAATCGTCTCCGCACTTGTTGGTGAATGGGTGGATGCCGGCATTGTGCTTGCCATCGTGCTTGGAAGCACGATCCTCAGTTTTGTGCAGGAATACACTGCCGGCAACGCCGTCGAGAAATTGCGTTCACAAGTCACCATTAAATCCAGCGTGTTGCGTGCCGGTCAGCCGCAGACATTACCCTCAGAACAAGTGGTGCCAGGCGATGTGGTGGTGCTATCCGCGGGTAGCCTGATCCCAGCCGATGGTATCGTACTGGAAGCGAAAGATTTCTTTGTTAACCAGGCTGTGCTTACCGGCGAGACCTTCCTCGTTGAGAAAAAACCAGGAACAGTTCCGGCAAATGCCAGCCTGGCGGAGCGGACCAACTGCGCCTTCACGGGTACCAGCGCGGCCAGCGGAACCGCGCACATGCTGGTTGTACAAACGGGAGAAACAACCGTATTCGGCCAGGTAGCGGAGCATCTGAAACTGCGCCCACCAGAGACTGAGTTCGAACGCGGCATCCGCCACTTTGGTAACCTGCTCACGCAGGTCATGCTGGTGATGGTGGTCATCGTTTTAGGGGTCAACGTCTTCCTGAAAAAACCATTACTTGACTCTATCCTCTTTGCGCTGGCATTGGCAGTAGGTCTGACACCTGAACTCCTGCCCGCCATCATCAGTATCACGCTCTCCCACGGCGCACAAGAGATGGCCAAACGTGGAGTGATCGTACGCCGCCTGACATCGATTGAGAACTTTGGCAGCATGGATATCTTGTGCACCGACAAGACTGGAACACTGACCAAAGGTGTCGTTAGTCTCGACGGTGCGCATGACGCGCAAGGGCAAGCCTCCGAGGCTGTTTTGCGCCTAGCCTATCTCAACGCCCACTTCCAGACCGGGCTGACCAACCCTCTGGATGATGCGATCCAGGCTGCTGCGCAGAAGGCCAAGCTGGACATCAACGCCGAGAAAAAAGTGGATGAAATCCCATACGATTTTTCCCGCAAACTACTGAGCGTAATCACTGCCAATGACAAGGGGGAGCATACCCTCATCACCAAGGGTGCACTGGATAACGTTCTGGGTATTTGTACCAACCTGCAGTCTGCGGATGGTGTCCATCCGCTGGATGCTCCGGCGCGGGCAGAGATTGACAAGCGCTTTAGTGAATGGAGCGAACAAGGCTTCCGCGTCCTCGGTCTGGCAACCAAAGCGATAGATGGTCAGCATGCAGCCTATTCACACACCGATGAAACCGGGCTCACCTTCGCCGGTTTCCTGCTCTTCTTCGATCCACCGAAGACGGATGTGCAGCAAGTCATCATCGATCTGGCTAAACGCGGGGTACAACTCAAGATTATCACCGGTGACAACCAAAAAGTGGCTCGTCATGTTGCCGCGGCGGTGAACCTGACACTCGAGGGAGTACTCACTGGCAGAGAGTTGAACGACTTGAAAGACGAGGCTCTCTGGCATCAAGCCGAACACACCACCCTCTTCGCGGAAGTGGATCCCAATCAAAAGGAACGCATCATCCTGGCACTGAAAAAGACCGGGCACGTGGTTGGTTATATGGGTGACGGTATCAATGACGCACCGGCCTTGCACGCCGCAGACGTGGGCATCTCCGTCGACACAGCAGTTGACGTGGCCAAAGAAGCCGCCGACTTTGTGCTGCTTAAGAAGGATCTGGCTATTTTGAAGCAGGGCATCGATGAAGGCCGCGTGACGTTCGCCAACACGATCAAGTACATCCTCACCACGATCAGCGCCAGTTTCGGCAACATGTTTAGCATGGCCGGAGCTTCGTTGTTACTCCCATTCTTGCCAATGCTCGCTCCGCAAATCCTGCTTGAAAACTTCCTTTCCGACATTCCTGCCACGACCATCGCTAGCGACAATGTGGACCCGGAGATGGTGGAGAAACCGCACCGCTGGAACACCAAGTACATTCGCAACTACATGGTGCTCTTCGGTCTGGTCAGCTCGATCTTTGACTTCCTGACCTTTGGGACGTTGCTATTTCTGTTCCGAGCCTCGCCGGAGGTGTTCCAAACCGGCTGGTTCATCGAGTCCTTGTTAACCGAGTTGGTCATCGCCCTGGTGGTACGAACACGCCATCTCTTCTTCCGCAGCCGGCCGGGCAAGCTTTTGCTGGTGAGTTCATTGATTTTCATTGGAATTACCCTCGTTTTGCCGTACCTGCCATTCGTCTCGGTGTTCGGTTTTGTTCCGTTGCCTCTTCCGCTCATGCTGGCAATGGTTGGGTTGACGGCGCTTTATATCCTGGCCACTGAGTTGGGCAAGAAGTATTTCTACTCCAAGGTGGCGAATGCAAATGCTTAGGTCGGATATAGGCAGAGCAGGAGATTCGGAAAGATGACTCCCATAAAAAGACAAGCGCGAACAACGCGGCTAGCGTTGTCGAAAGAATGAAAAAATGAATACCAATCCCAAGAATTTTAGAGTAAGAGCAGGTGATGCGATGACTCCTACTTCTCCAATCACGACTTTATTTCTGGATATTGGCGGCGTCTTGCTCACGAATGGGTGGGATCGTGGCATACGGACTCTCGCCTCTGAGAAATTTGGTTTGGATTATAAAGAAATGGATGAGCGCCATCACCTGACCTTCGATACTTATGAAGAAGGCAAGCTCAGCCTGGACGAATATTTGAATCGAGTGGTCTTTTATCAAGAGCGCTCGTTCTCACGGGAAGCGTTCAAGGCGTTCATGTACGCCCAGTCCCAACCTTTTCCAGAGATGATTGAGCTGATGCGCGGGCTTAAGCATCAATACGGGCTCCAGGTCGCTGCGGTGAGTAATGAAGGGCGTGAGCTGACGGTCTATCGCGTCCAGCAATTCAAACTGGGCACCTTCATAGACTTCTTTGTCTCATCGTGCTTTATCCACTACCGCAAGCCGGATGCAGACATGTACCGAATTGCATTAGACATTGCTCAGGTGCGCCCGGAACAAGTCGTTTACATCGATGACCGGGCGATGTTTGTCGAGGTGGCTCAAGGGCTGGGGCTTCGAGGCATCATTCATCGCGGTTACGAGGCAACGCGGAAGACCCTCGAAGGTCTGGGGCTTGTGTGGGCAAGCTGAGTGAGGACCCAGGTAGCATTCAAAAATAAGGAGCGACTCGCATGACATCTCCATTATAGCGAATTCCAGTTTCGTTTACGGTCGTGTCATTCCGAGCGTAGCGACGCCTGGCGGCCCACCGGCGCACTGCGCCGGACATGGGCGGAATCTCTACCGCTGTCGTAGAGACCCCTCGCTATGCTCGGGGTGACACCGTAAATCAACTCGGAAACCGCTCTAATCACCAGTTGTCCAATCCCCACTATGTCTTCATTTCTCACTCAACTAAACTCTGGTCGGCCGCTGCTCCTCGATGGTGCGACCGGTACCGAATTGAATCGACGCGGCCTTAACACCGATTTGCCGCTATGGTCGGCGCGCGCGTTGATCGAACGGCCCGAGGTGGTGCGATCGATTCATGCGGACTACATCGGGGCCGGCGCGGACATCATCACGACCAACACGTTTCGCACGCACCGGCGCACGCTGGCCCGGGCCGGGATCGGTCAACGCACCCGTGAGTTAAATCAACTGGCGGTGCGGCTGGCGCGTGAAGCGGTTGAACAATCGGACGCGCCGCGGCCGATCTTCATTGCAGGCTCGATGTCGCCGCTCGAAGATTGTTACTCGCCGGCGCTCGTCCCGCCCGATGATCAACTCCGCGCAGAACAGGCCGAGATGGCGCGCGATCTGGTCGAGGCGGGCTGCGATTTGCTGCTGATCGAAACGATGAACACGATCCGCGAAGCGGCGCTGGCGACTGAAGCCGCCGTGTCGACCGGCCTGCCGGTCTGCGTGAGTTTTGTCGTCGGGCCGGGCGGCCGGCCGCCGGATCAGATCGCTGCGAGTATCCATGCCGAGGTGACGCTGCTCAGTGGTGAATCGATCGATGCGGCGGTCAAGGCGGTGCGTCCGCTCGGTCCGGCGGTGATGCTGATCAACTGTGTGCCGCTGGCTGTGATCGATCGCGCCTTTGACCAATTGCGCGCTGCCGATGCGGGGCTGCTGGGTTTATATGCCAATGTCGGCCACGCCGACGATCAGATCGGCTGGGCGCTGACGGCTGATGTCGGGCCGGAAGCTTATGCGCTTCACGCGCAGCAGTGGCTTCAACATGGCGCAGCGATCGTCGGCGGCTGCTGCGGCACCACCCCCGATCACATCGCCGCACTCAGAACTCTGGTTTCTACCAGAAACCAGAGTTCTGCCAGAGGAGCGAAATGATTCGTGCTTTGATTACAGATTTCGGCGGCGTGCTGATCCGTACCCGGACTGATCGATCGCGGCGTGAGCTGGAGCGCCGGATCGGTTTGCCTTTGAATACGCTGGAAGATCGCGTGTTCGCCAGCGAATGGTCGCTGCGCGCTCAGCACGGCGATGTGTCCGAAGAAGAATTCTGGAGTCAGATCGTGCGTGACTTCGAACTCGATCGCCGGGGCGTGACGGGGCGTGAGTTCCGGCGCGAGTTTTTTGCCGGCGATTTTCTCGACGAGGAATTGATGGCGTTGATTCGCGGCGTGCGGCCGGCGATCAAGACCGGCTTGATCAGCAATGCCTGGAGCGGACTGCGATCGATCATCCATGCTGAATTCCCGATCGACGATGCCTTTGACGTGGTGGTCGTGTCGGCGGAAGAAAAAATGATGAAGCCCGAGGCGCGGATTTATCAAGTCGCACTGGATCGGCTGGGCGTCCGGCCCGAAGAGTCGATCTTCCTGGACGATTTCAAGGTCAACGTCGAGGCGGCAAACGCACTGGGCATGCAGGGTGTGCATTTCCAATCGACCGGGCAGGCTCAGCGCCAGATTCGTGCGCTGCTGGATGGCGCAAAAATTAACCGCGGATGACACCGCTTCCACTGGCTGGAACGCCGGAAGAATCCGTGAAATCCGTGTCAGCTGGAGTTGGTGTATGGCAACGATCGGTGTGATTGCAGATACGCATGTACCGCAGCGCTTGCGACGTTTGCCGGACGGCATCCCGGCCGCGTTTCGCGGAGTCGATTTGATCCTGCATGCGGGCGATCTTAACTCAGTCCGGATGTTGACCGAGCTTGAAGAGATTGCGCCGGTGCAAGCGGTGGTGGGCAACGCCGATCTTTTTCGCAGCGGCTTGCCGTTGACGCGCGTGCTGGAGATCGAAGGCCGGCGTATCGGTTTGACGCACGGCCACGGCGGCTGGGCGCGGTATCTGGTGGGCAAAGCGCGTGACGTCCTGGGTGTGCGCGAGAACTACTATTTAGACATCGTGTGGAAATCGTTCGGGCCGGTGGATGCCATCGTGTTTGGTCATACGCATCGCGCATATCGCTCCGTCCGATCGGGCGTGTTGCTGTTCAACCCCGGCCCGATCGCGCCGCACTATTACAATACCTCCGGCCCGCAGGTGGGTCTATTGCACGTCTCGGCGGGGGCGATCGAAACCGAGATCATCCAGTTGTAACGTCAGGTTTGAACCAGGTTTGGCAATGGACGTGATCTGTTGTAAAATGACTTCACTTTCTCGTCGAAAGATCGAACATGGATCGTGTTCTCATTTCTTGTGAGCACTACCGCGACCTGCCAGATCATCTGGAAGCTGCCAGGGCTTATCGGCTGGGGCTGGAACTGCAGGAGTTCTCTGATCCCAATGTGCTGGATGGCAACTGGCGCGGCTTGCTCGATCAGTACCAGCAAGCGCTCGACGGCTTTACGGGCTTGCGAGCGATGCATGGCTCGTACATCGATCTGGTCAGCGGCAGCCCGGACATGCGGCTGGTGGCGCTGACGCGCGAGCGTTATTTGCACAACCTCGAAATTGCCCACGAATTGGGCGCGGCCGTGATCGACTTCCACGCCAATTATCTGCCGCTGGTGGATCACCCCAGTTATTTGCCCGGCTGGGTCGAGCGGCAGGTGGCGTTCTGGGGGCCGATGGCCGAGCAGGCGGGCAAATACAATATTACGCTGGTGCTGGAAAATATGTGGGAGCCGGCGCCCGCGATCATTTGCCAGCTTTTGAAACGAATCCAGTCGCCGTATCTCAGGGCCTGTCTGGATGTGGGTCACGCCGCGTTGTATTCACGCCTGCCGATCAGCGCCTGGATCAAAGAGATCGGCGATGATCTGGTCTATATGCACCTGCACAACAATCACGGCGACACGGACGAGCATCTGGCTTTCGGCGACGGCGTGCTCGATTTTCCTGAGCTGCTGGCGTCGCTGCGGGCGCTGCCCCGGCCACCGCTGTTCAGCCTGGAGCTGCCGACGATTGAGGCGATCAGGGCCAGCCTGTCCTATCTCCAGCTGGATCAATGATTCGCCAGCACGCGCTGAAGGTACATGAAGACGCGACCCATCCGGTCGCGTTTTGTTTTTAGATGAAATGAAAAGCGGCGAGACATTGCTCGCCGCTTTTTGTGATGGGCAGAGTGATTTACGCTCGGCCGAATGCTCGCTTGATGTCGGGCGTCATCAGGTAGTAGATGATGATCGCTGCGATGGCTACACTAACGATCTGGTTGCCAATCGTCGACCAACCCACGAGAATGGAGATTATCGACAGGACAATAGAAAAACCTTCCAGAATCACACCCAGCTGCCAGGCCCATGGTTTGAGTCCCCAGGCACCCACTGCGAACACCAACTCGACAACCGATAGGATCAGCACCAGGATGCCATACACGGCAATCAATCCACCACCAGCACTTGTAACAGCACTTGCTCCGGCTGCGCCGATTATGGCTCCGCCCGCAATAAGCGCGAACGCGCCGAGGATCCCAAACACACCACCGATGAACGCCAATACTGCCAAAATCGTAATACCCGTTGGTCGCTGCATTTTACTTTCTCCTTGAGGAATTGATTTTGTTTGCCTGACGGCAATAGACTCCAGAATAGAGCGTGATAGCTGCGTAGTGCCTGGGTGGTTAGTCGCTGGCACTCGATTACCATAGTTTGCCTGCTTGAAACTGTAAATGGCCTGCAATGACAAAGAGATTGGCACACGTGCCGATCTCTTTGCCCGGTTACTTCTTGTCGCGGACTTTGCTGGATAGCCCGTTCGGCCAGTCGACGACCTTGCGTTTGCTTTTGGCGTCGACCATGTGCCGAATCGCCTGCTCGATCTCAGTGGGATCGTACCCTTCGACTTGAGCCGCCAGTTCGTCGAGCGCCGCTTGCTCTTCGGGGGACAGTTTGCGTCCGGCTTTGACATCCAGATCGACCATGGCGAGCAACAGCGCGCGCTGCTCAATGGTCAGTTGGCGGGCATTTTCCAGCAACCATTTGGCTTTACCGCTGGCAAAGACTGATTCTTCCTGTGACATGTCGATGGCTCAACCTTTCTGATTGCCGGCGCCGGAGTTGGAATTCGATTTGTTGGTTAACATTATACTCTAACCGTCAAGTAGAGTCAAAAACTGTAGCGAGTCAATTGGTCAATTGGTCAACTGGTCAGTTGGTCAACACTTGCACCGCACGCAAGTGCAGGTGTTGGTCAACCAGTTGCCCGATCAACCAGTTGTCCAGTCACCAATTGCCCGATTGACCTTCTACGCGATTCATGGCTATAATATGGCGGGGGAAAAATAGACCGAGGTGGCATATGATAGATGTAGCTGAAGCCTATGTTTCCGTTGATTACGATCATTGCTCGTACTGCGGAGCCTGTGTCGCAGTCTGTCCGCCCGATTGTATTACGCTGCACGACGCGACGTTGATGATTGATACCGCCGCTTGCACGTTGTGCCGGCGCTGCCTGCCCGCTTGCCCGACCGGCGCATTGTCGATCGTGGAGGCGGACGCATGAAGAGCGACTACGATGTCATCGTCATTGGGGCCGGCCCGGCCGGCTCGATCGCGGCGCGCACCACGGCTCAGGCCGGCTTAGCGACGCTGCTGCTCGAAAAGCGGCAGGAGATCGGCTCGCCGGTTCGCTGCGGTGAAGCCGTCGGGCTTGAGACACTCGTCAAGTTCATTCAACCTGATCCCAAATGGATCTCGGCCGAGATCGATGCGTTCAGCCTGTCCAATCCGCAAGGTGATTGTTTGGTCGTGCCGCCGGAAGAACAAACGCTGATGCTGGAGCGCAAAATCTTCGATCGGGAATTGGCCCGTTTGGCTGCCGAGGCCGGCGCGGAAGTGATCGTCAAGGCGCGTGCGACGGGGCTGATCAAGAAGGGGCCGGGCATTGAAGGGGTGCGGCTGAATGTGCAGGGTCAGCCGCGTGAAGCGCATGCGAAGATTGTCATCGGCGCGGACGGCACCGAGTCGCAAAGCCCGCGTTGGGCCGGTTTGAAGTCGATTCCGCAGTTGAAAGATTACTATACGGCCGCGCAGTATTTGATGACGAACATCGACGTGAATCCGCGCATCTGCCAGTATCACATCGGCTGGTCGCTGGCGCCCGGCGGCTATTGCTGGGTCTTCCCCAAAGGGGACAAGAAAGCCAATGTGGGTCTGGTGATGTGGGTCGATCCGAAAGAAAAGAAAACCGCGATCGATTACCTCAATGAATTTGTTGCCGCGCGTTTTCCGGATCGATCGATCCTGTCGCAAATCGTGGGCGGCATCCCGGTGACGAACGTGCTGCCCGAGATGGCAGCGGATGGCTACATGGCCGTGGGCGATGCGGCGCATCAAAGCGATCCGTTGACGGCTGGCGGCATCGGCCCCAGCATGTGCGGTGGCTCGCTGGCCGGCCAGGTGGCGGTGGAAGCCATCAAGGCTGGCGACGTTTCGGCGAAGTTCCTGAAGCAGTACGAGCGAATGTGGGATGCCCAGTGGGGCAAGTCTTATCGGCGGCTGTATCGTATCCGGCATGCGCTGCTCAAAGTGCCGGAAGACAAACTCAGCCACATCATCCGGCAAGCGTCACTGCTCGATGCGCAGACATTGTCGCTTAAGGACATCGCCCTGATCGTCATGAAGTCGTATCCGCAGCTGATGCTGGAAGTGATTCCATATTTTCTGGGACAGTAAGTTAGGGCGACTGGTAACTGGGGATCGGTAACCGGGCAACTGGTAATTAGTAACTGGCCGCTTCGCGTGGTTGACCGGGGAGAATGGGTAAGGTAGAGTATGGCGGGCGATTGCTTGACGCCAGCGATGCAATGACGCTACAATCAGACCGTAAGTTTGTGGATGTCGATAGGCTGTTGCGTTGCAGCGAGCAGGCAAGTACAGGGTTGGGCCGGACCTCAATCAAGCTAGCGCGCCAATGGATAAACATCGACTATGTCAGACGAGTCAAGTGCGGAATCCTTCAAAGAGAAACTAGAAAAGTATGCGCAGGTTCGCCAAAGAGTTGGACAACTCTTAGGTGCTGCTTTGGTCGAGATGAAAGCGGGGCGACTGAGCTTGGCGGACAAAGCTTCACTTTACGCCGAAATCACCGAATTAGGAGACGACGGTCCAAAGGCTTTGATTGACTTTGTGTCTGTTCAACCATACGCGCCGCTATTTCGCGACACTTTTGACTTTTTGGCGCAATATTTAC
>JADGQE010000456.1 GCA_017882055.1 Thermoflexales bacterium | reverse complement strand
CCGGATCGAGATCGCGGATCGCCGCTTTGAGCATGCCTTTCGAATCATACGGTGTGCCGGGGAACAGCACTTTTAAGCCCGGCACGTGCGCGAAGAATACTTCCAGGGTTTGTGAGTGCGTCGCCGACAACTGCCCCCAGCCGGCGGCCATGCGCACCACCAGCGGCACGCTCCACTGCCCGCCGAACATGTGATGCATCTTGGCCGCGTGATTGATCAATTGATCCATCGCAAGGATGGCAAAGTTGATCGTCATGATCTCGGCCACCGGGCGTTGGCCGCCCATGGCTGCGCCCATCGCCGCGCCGACAATGATGCCTTCCGAGATCGGCGTATCACGCACCCGCTCTTCACCAAACTCTTCGACCAGGCCCCTGGTCACCGCAAACGAACCCCCGTAAGCGCCGATGTCTTCGCCCATCAAAAACACGCGCTCATCACGCTGCATTTCTTCGCGCAGCGCCTGCTTGAGCGCCTCTCGAATCGTTATGACCGCCATTTTTCTTTTCCCTTGTTGACTTGTTTCCTGACACTACACTGGCTGCGCATAAATATGATCAAACAACGTTGAGACATCGGGCGCGGGCGAAGACTCGGCAAAAGCGAGCACTTCTTTGATCTCGCGTTCCACATCGGCATTGACGAGGGAGAGATCTTCTGCCATCACACCGCGTGCTTCCAATACGCCACGCATGCGCTCGATCGCGTCACGCTGCTTCCATTCTTCCAGTGTGTCTTTGTCGCGATACTTGTCGGGGTCGGCCACCGAATGGCCCTGATAGCGGTAGCACAGCGCTTCGACGAAACGCGGGCCGCCGCCATTACGGGCCTCTTCGACCAGCTTAGAGACTGCCGCATACACTTCCAGCGCGTCCATGCCATTGACTTGCTGCGCCGGGATATTTGCCATGCTGGCCTTCTGATAAACATTCGTCACGGCCGACGCTTTGCTGATCGCCACGCCCATACCGTATTGATTGTTTTCGCAGACGAAGACCACGGGCAACTTCCACACCGCGGCCAGGTTCAGGCATTCATAGAACTCGCCGTTATCCGTGCTGCCGTCGCCAAAGAACACCATCGCCACACGTTTCTCATTGGCACGCTGTGCGGCCAGGGCCAGACCCACGGCAATCGTCAGGTGGCCGGCGACGATGGCGTAACCGCCCCAGAAATTCTTGGTCACATCGGCAAAGTGCATCGAGCCGCCGCGGCCTTTATCCACCCCGGTTTCTTTACCATACAGCTCGGCCATCAAACGCCTGGGATCGAGTCCGCGCGCGATGGCATGGCCATGATCACGGTAATGCGTCACGATGTGATCTTCCGGCCGCAACGCATGAATCGCCCCGATCGCAATCGCTTCCTCACCGATATACAAATGGAGAAAGCCGCCGACTTTGCCCTGCTGGTAAGCGGCGCGGGCTTCCTCTTCAAAACGGCGGATCAGCACCATTTGACGATACCAATCCTTCAACGTGGCGGTGTCGATCACTTCCGTCTCCTGACGAGCGGCCTCGCCATTGCGCGCCGGCCTGGCCGTCTTCTTGCCAACGGCGGCATCCGGCGCTGCGCTACTCACTTGACTTTGCGACATACAACTTGCTCCCTGAAAAGGTTAAAATTTGTCTCCGGTGTTCATATACAACACCTGCGCCATTGATGTGGTACGCAGGTGCCGGGCAGCTAAATCCGGTTAATTATACCCTACTACAATCCCGGTTCGCTACTCAAGTTCCGATGAATCTCCAGTGGATACGCAAACAGCCGATCGGGCGTAGTCACCCGATCGGCTGTCACGGCCACCTGGATTATTTGTTACGACTAGGGCAATGTCGGACTGATCGGCACCGTGGCCGTTGGTGCTGGCGTCGGCACCGCTGTCTTCGGCAATTGCTGCTGCAATTGATTCAAATCCAGAATGAACGGATTGTTGCCGCCGGCCGGCAGCAAGATCATGCCGACGTTGGGCGCTAACTTCTGGATGTAAGTGTAGGTCAAGAGATCAGGATTGGTCTTCAACGCATCGGCGATGAGGCGCAGCGCCTCGGCATCGCCTTTGGCCTTGGTTACCGCGGCTGTGGCATCGCCGTTGGCGCGCAACACCACCGCATCGGCTTCACCCTGAACCCTGGCCCGCAGCTGATCGGCTTCCTGCAGGCTCTTCGCCACCAATAGTTTGGCCTGTTCGGATTGCTGCTGCGCGATCTGCTTCTGCTCGATCGATTGCGCGTACTCCGGCGAGAAGGTAATGTTACGCAACTGGAAGGCATCTAAAAGCAAGCCCTGGTTCTTAAACTCTATGACCAGCTGATCGTTGATCACTTGCTGAAGTTCGGATCGTTTTGCGCCATATACGTCTTCGACCTTATAGCGCGCTGTCGTGTTGTAGATCACATTTCGGGTCGTCGGACGCACGAAGCCGCCGATATAGCGATCCTGACTTTGCCACTGCCGGCGCAGAGTAACGACCAGATTAGGATCAACTGAATACCGCACTGTGGCGTCGACATAGACCTGCTGCCCATCGGAGGTACGCGCTTCAACCGCATCATTACCCTGCACCGCACCTTCGCCCGTAGTGCCCGACATCGTGTATTCCTGCTTGGCAACGCTAAAGCGATCAACGGTTTCAATAAACGGAATGACGAAGTGGATGCCGGGGCCGAGCGGATCGGGCCGGACGCCGCCTGCACTCAACGGACTGACCACCACCCCGGCTTCAAACTGATCGACAAAGACCAGGCCGGAGCCAAGGAGATTCAGCCCCAGCCCGCCGATCAATAACAGAACCACAATGACAACCGATATTTTCATTTCCCGGCGTTGCGATCGCAGGCTGATGACTGAGAAGATATACAGCCCCAGACCGATCAGCAGCGCCCAGCCGGCAATCGTCAAAATAGGCGAAATGTTCATACAGTTTGCTCTCCTAGTACGTTGAACCTGCCATTCCGATGGCTCAGGTTAGTTTGAAATTCAGAGGGATTATACCCCGATTAGCGAAAAATAGTTGACCGGAGTCTGACCGATAGCAACCACTTCGCCCACCCTATCACCATTCACTCAGCCGGCAGGCAGTCATCGCGTATGTTACA
>JADGQE010000100.1 GCA_017882055.1 Thermoflexales bacterium | reverse complement strand
TGCGGTGCAGTGCTCCCGTCTCCATGCCGATCAGCGAACATTGCCGTCTGCGCTGGAGACTGCTGCCCATGCCCAGCGCTTTGCGCTGGTGGGCCGCCAGGCGTCGTCGCAACCCTGCCAACAGCAGCAGGGCAGGCCAACGCTCCTCGCAGTGACGGCTGAGTAGTTACGCTTTTTCACCTTTTCAATTGGAGTCCCCAGCACTTCAATCTCTTCTAGCCGGTTAGTGCCCTGCCCACTTTTTGAGAAGATACCTTTTTCATAAGGGTATCCTTTAAAACCAGAGGATTATTTCCGGGAAAGAAGCGGATAAACGGTGACCGGCGCTTCTTTGCCTTTGGCTTCAATCTGCCGCGAGGCTCCAACGGTAACATAATCGTCCAGGGCAAGGCGCGTGGATTCAGAAATCAGAATCTCGCTTTCAGAAGCGGCATTCTCGATACGCTTGGCAGTATTGACTGTGTCGCCAATTACATCATAGAATTTGACATCTTTGCTGCCCAGCAGACCCTCGACGAGCGGCCCGGTGTGCAGGCCGATGCCTGCGCCCAGGCCATGTTCTCCTAATAGCCGGGTTAATTCAGTACGCAAATCCAGAGCTGCCGCTGCAGCACGCTGCGTATCCGCAAAAATAGCCATGACTTCGTCGGCCGCAAATTTAAGTTTAATCATACCGGGCTGAGTCGCAATGGCCTCGGCAGCGGTGTAATACAGATTGAGCATCGCCACCACTTCTTCAGGCGGACGTGTTTCGCTCCAGTGGGTGAAATTACGGATGTCAACGAACAAGACCGTCCGTTCCCGGCGCGCGAGGCTCAGGGCGTCCGGGTTTGAAAGGATGCGGCCCAGCAGATCGCGGCCTAGCAGCCATTCCGAATAGGTATTCAGTTGCGCAGAGACACGGCGCAGGTCTTCGGTGCGGACGGTGATGATTCGGTCTCCGCGATTCACCACGGAGAGCATCGCCAGAAACAGCAATCCCATGGTGAGCGCTGCCGTCAACAGACCGGTCACACGGGCGCTGATAAGGGTTTTGTCGAGGCTCGGAGCTTGCTGTACGGTCACAAGCACGCCGATGACGTTGCCCTCTGGCTGGCCGCCCGCATGTAACGCGGCATAAGTCTCGATCACATGCACGCCAGCACTGGGTGCATAACCGGAGGGAGCGGCGTCGGGCGCATGGATCATCACCATTGTTTCGCCGTTCAGGGCGCTTGAAAAACCTGCCCGGTCGACGACAACCGGCGTATTCGTACCGTAGTCGGCAGGATATTGCAGCTGGCTGTCGGTGGAGTAAACAAAAACGCTGTCGATGGAGAGGTCCCGTATGCGCGAATCCAGTATGGCATCTACGTTTGCCAGGTTTGACAGATTGTGCAGAGCTTCGGGCGTAGTAACCCCGGAGAGTTGGTCGCTGGCCAGTCCATTTGCCAGATTAGTGGCAGCGCTGCTGGATGTGTCCCGGACTTGCGCAACCAGCGTATCGTAGGAGAACTGGGTAAATAGCGCGGAGGCTGCCAGCGCCAGTAGCGCAGTGGCAATCAGCGCAACGGCCAAAAAGTAGCGGGCCAGGCGGAATTGTCGTATTTGCTCGTATTGCATGGTCAGCATGACCGCAGTCGCCAGGAAAGCAACTAGCAGAATAATGTGATACAGCCACCAGCTCAAATTCCAGATCGGGAAACGATGCATACTTACTGTAGCAGTCGCCAGCCAAAAAGCGACGAAAGCCAGCACGCCGTCCACACGACTATGCGTGACGCGCCAGGTCTGCCATAACTTGAAGGATGCAAACAGCCATAGAGCGAGCGTAATGACAAAAATCGTGTCCTTGTGCCAGGGTGCTACATGGTCGTCAATATATGTCAACAAATCGGGGGTGAAGGCTGCGATGGCAGAATAAAACAGCACCCCGACGGCTGCGGCGTAAATAATCTTACGCACGGGCATCCATTTTGGAGGCCCGTTGGGGCCGTCCAGCGCAGCCGCAGTAAAGAGCGCGCCGCCGCCAAACAGCGTCAGCCAGGCCGACCACGCGCCTGCCGGATGAACGTGATTCATCAGCGCGCCCGGTGTCGCGAGACCGTGCGAAAAGAAGACACTGCCAATGACTGCAAACGCTGCTGCGGCCAGAACATGGCGCGGCCGGCCTTCGAATCCAAGAGTAACAGTCAATAGAATAGAAATGACCGCCGCTGAAAATGTGATAAAGGTGACGAGATAGAAATGGAAGATGGGCAGGTCGACAGCCAGATCCGCTTGCGGCTCCAGCGTGAAGAAAATTAAACTGGCGGCAGGGGCGAGAAGTGCGGAAACAACTAAAATACGCTTCATGGAAACCTCTTCAATGACGGATGCCTGAAAGAAACCGATAATCGTATTGGGGTTAAAGCAACGTTGTGGTTTTCACCCCAAGCGACTAAATCACTGACTGCCGTCTAGTCGTGGTACAGTTCTCCCAATACTGCTGCCATAGTGATAAAGGCAAGCAAGCTCGTAATTGAAAAATAACGTAATAGTCTAAACATGCACACCTTTTCAAAACAATGGCATCAACTCAGTATTCGACATTTGCTTTTATGATTCAAGAAGCTGATGTAATGGCCGCCCAACGTATTAAGGATTGATGCGGCGCGGATCAATCCACAAGCCTTGTTAGAGCGGGAGAAAGCCGCCCGGCACGCGAAGCGTGCACGTAATCCAGAGTTGAACTAAGCCGAGCAGAACGCCAGTATATGGAATTTAAGGTCACCAGTTTAAAGGGACTCGGCTGCTAATCGGCTGCCGCGCAGTCCCATTGTATACTCAGGAGGCCGGATCGGGCAAATGCGAACGGGATTGCCAGAGCTGACCAGTACGCTCCGCGACAAACGGCTAGGCGACCGTGTAGAACAGAGACACGAAGGTCGTGAGGACTAACAAAAGGGTTGGCAGCTGGGCCATCCAATCAATCGACACACCCGGGGTGTTGGTCACTAACTGCAACAGGCTCACCAGCAACGGGCCGTAATGCGTCCACAGCGCAATCGATCCGATCAAGGCCAGCCGCCCGGCGGGTTGCGGCCTGGCCCAGCTGACAATGCCGGCAATGATCAGCACGCATGCGCCAATCAGCGGCAGGCTCACGCTGAAGACTCCCGTAAAGCCGGACTGATAAGCGGTGAGTAAACCGGTCAGGATGTACAATACAGTCCCAAACATGATCTAACCCTCGAGATGATAGACTGTTCGATCGCCGGTGGTCTTCTCGCCCGTGATCGTTCGAATCACGCGCGCGGGCACGCCCCCGACAATCGTATGCGGCTCGACGTCTTGGGTTACGACCGCGCCACCCGCCACCACCGCGCCCTGGCCGATGTGCACGCCGTCTGTGATCACCGCCCCCGATCCGATCCACACATCGTCTTCGATCACAATGCCCTCGGCGGTGATGCCTTGCTCGACAAAGGGCCGCCTGGGATCATCGAACACATGATTGACCGCGACGATCTGCACCATCGGCGACGTGTAGACACGATTGCCGATCGTCACACCGCCTTGCCCGCGAATGACATTGTATTCACCAATCAGACTCTTTGCGCCGATGCGAATGCCCGACTGTTTCAGGCCGCGAAAATTGTAAACGTGCAAAATCGAGCCGTGCATCACCAGCGTGTCATCGCCGATCGTCACGCCGTTGGGGCAGGCGTGAATGTAGACCGCTTGATCGAGATAGACGCGCCGGCCCAATCGGAGGTGGGAGGCAAAGCGCAGACGCACGCCGTTCTCAATCGCGGCCAGGCCATCCATCCGCAGGATCAATCGATACAGCACGCCGCGCAGCCCGATGCCGATCACCGTCGGGATCCAGCCCAGCAGCGATTGCCACAGTTGCTCCCAGATGTAACGCAGCGGATTCGACGCCTGACGGCCGAGATAGAGCCTGATCGTTTCGAATGATTTCATGACAAGCGACCTTCTACTTCATGCTTACCGGCTGCACCAATACCGGCAAACTGTTGGGATTATACCAGAGACCGGATCACGCTATGGTATAATCTTCGTACTTCACCAAGGCCCACGCTGTGGATCGATCTACAATGACCTCCAACGATAGACTAGAGAACGAATCCGCTATTCCACCTCAAACACGTTTGCTTATTCATCGACTGGCCGCCGTACTGCTGGATCGCTATCAAGTCCACGTACCGCCTGTGCCGATCGAACGTATGTTGGCGGATCCCCTGCTTGAGTTGTTGGAAACCAATCCACGCCAGATCAGTTGGAGCGTCGGCCACGGCATCTATCGCTATTCGCCACGCATGGCCCAGACCCGCCTGCTGTATCGAACCCTCTCCGACAGCAGCGCGGCCCGCCAGGCCGGATTGGATGCACCGTGGCCGGCCTCGCGGCGTGAAGTCAAATATTTTGCGCGCTGCCTGCTGATGCCCGAAGATTGGATTCGCGCGTTGTCTGAAGCCGATCGATCCCGATCAATTCTGAGATTGGAGTAAGAACCATGTCGATCAAATTCCCCAGTGATGAATGGATCAAAGCCGTCAAAGACGAAGTGAATCACAGTTCGGTCTATGCCGAAGTCGCGCAGACGTGGGAAGGCGCGATTAACTTCACGATCGACGATGTCCCCGACAGCACCGGCCAACCGACAGCTATGTGGGTGGATCTGTGGCACGGCCAGTGCCGCGCTGCGAAGATCATCGATCCGGCGCAGCCCATCAGCGCGGCCTACACCATCCACGCGCCGCTGGCCAACTGGAAGAAAGTGATCAACAAGCAGATCGGCCCGATTCAAGCGATGGTGTCCGGGCAGCTCAAAATCAAAGGCAACATGGTCACGCTGCTCAAGTACACCAAAGCCGCGCAAGAACTCGTCGAGTGCGCCACCCGCGTGCCGACGGAATTTTCCGACGCGTAACCCGGAAGCCGGGTTTTTCCGAACAACCCGGTTTCTCCCCGCTTTTTTGCGATGATACTCTAGCTCACGTGTTGTGGAGACCTTTAACATGTCTGACAATTCTCTGCCGATCTTTAACCTGTATATCAATGGGCAATGGCGGGCCGGACGATCCGAGCACTACGAACCGGCTTACGATCCGGCCACCGGCGAAGTGCTGGCGCACGTCGCCAAAGCCGATGCCGAAGATACGCGCGACGCGATCCGGGCCGCCCGGCAGGCCTTCGATCACGGCGCGTGGCCGAACATGGCGCCCGGCGAACGCTCACGCATTCTGCACCAGATTGTCAACGTGCTGGAAGAGCACCAGACTGAATTGGCCGATTGGGAAATGCACAACAGCGGCGCGACGTGGCGCAAAGCAAATCTCATGGACATTCCGACTGGCCTGGTGCACTTTCGACACTTCGCCAGGCTGGCTGACTTTGAGCCTTTGGAACCGTTGCCGCAGATTACGTTTCCGACGCTGTCGTATAACTTCGTGCGCCACGAACCGATCGGCGTGTGCGGCCAGATCATCCCGTGGAACTTTCCGTTTTTGATGGCCGTGTGGAAGATCGCGCCGGCATTGGCCGCGGGCAACTGCGTCGTCCTCAAACCGGCCAGCTACACGCCGCTCAGTGCGCTGAAGCTAGTTGAGATTATTCACGAAACAGGCTTGCTGCCACCCGGCACCTTAAATCTTGTGACCGGACCGGGCAGCGTGATCGGGACTGAACTGTGCACGAATCCGCTGGTCGATAAGATTGCCTTCACCGGCAGCACCGAAGTCGGACGCGATGTGATGCGCCAGGCCTCATCGACCGTTAAGAAAGTCACGCTTGAACTGGGCGGCAAGAACCCGACATTGATTCTCGACGACGCGGAATTGGACATCGCCGTCGAAGGCAGTTTGTGGGCGGCGTTCATGCACAACGGCCAGGTCTGTGAAGCGGGCACCCGTTTATTCGTGTCCGGCAAAATCTACGATCGGTTTATGGAACGTTTAGTCGATCGCGCGAGCAAGTTGCACATTGGCCTGCCGGCCGATGGAACAACTGATCTCGGCCCCTTGATCAGCGCCGGCCAGCTGCGCACCGTCGAAGGCTACATTCAGGCCGGTCTCGACGCCGGCGCCACGCCGGTGCTGCTGGGCCGGCGCCCCACCGAGCCGGAACTGGCGCACGGCCACTTCATCACGCCGACGATCTTCACGAACGTGCGCAATGACATGCGGATCGCGCAGGAAGAGATCTTCGGGCCGGTGTTGTCGGTGATCAAGTACGACAGCCTCGAAGAGGCCATCCGCCTCGCCAACGAGACGATCTATGGACTGGCCGCCAGTGTGTGGAGCGCCGACATCGATCGGGCGGTGAAGGTGGCGTACCAGATTCGCGCGGGCACGGTCTGGATCAACGATCATCACATCATCAGCGCCGAAGCGCCCTTCGGCGGCTACAAACAAAGCGGCCTCGGCCGCGAACTGGGCGAGTGGGGAATGAAGGCCTATAGCGAGGTCAAGCACATCCATGTCGATTTGAGCCGTGTTCGCAAGAATCGCTTCTGGTACGATATCCTGACGCCGCAGATCGATGATTAGATCGACGTGTTGCGTATTGCGTGACCCCGGCGAGTTATTCACCACAAAGGCACGAAGACACCAAGAAAAGCCTAAAATTTCGTGTCCGGCGATCTAGATCAACGCATTGGAAAACTTCGTGTCTTAGTGTCTTTGTGGTATGACCTTCCGATTCGTTATTCACTATGAAGGCACCAAGACACTCAGAAATGTTTTGGTGGTTAGCAAAGGAGTTAAGATGTCATATGCTCCTATCTCTCCCGAAGAGGAACGCATCGGCCATGCGATCGTGGCGGCTG
Source organism: Thermoflexales bacterium (assembly GCA_017882055.1). Taxonomy (GTDB): domain Bacteria; phylum Chloroflexota; class Anaerolineae; order Fen-1058; family Fen-1058; genus JADGQE01. Next base: position 4,057 of record JADGQE010000100.1, on the reverse strand, counting down.
CATATGCAGTCCATAAGGCATTGGGCCCCGGCTTGCTGGAAAGTGTTTATGAGATTTGCTTCTGTCATGAACTTGGCAAGCAAGGGCTATCATATCAGCGACAGGTTAGCATCCCCATCGTTTATGACGGAATCCGATTTGACGAAGGCCTGCGCCTGGATGTCTTGATAGAAGACGAGGTGATTTGTGAATTGAAATCAGTGGATACACTTAACCCTGTTTTCATGGCGCAAGTTCTCAGTTATCTTAAATTGAGCGGGAAGCGACTGGGCTTTCTCATCAACTTCAACGTGCCTTTGATCAAGCACGGCATCAAACGCATCGTTTTATAGATTCAGGGATTCACCACGAAGACACCAGGAAAAGCCTAATATTTCGTGTCCCGGTGATCAAGATCAACGCATTGGAAAACTTCGTGTCTTGGTGGTTAAAACTATCCCATATGATTGCAGTCACAGGCGCAACCGGTTTTCTGGGTCACAGTCTCGTTCCGCTCCTGATCGAACGCGGCCACCAGGTTCGCTGTCTGGTGCGGCCGACCAGCGACGCTCAATTCCTGATCGAGCGCGGCGTCGAGCTGGTTTGCGGCGATGTGCGCGAACCGGCTGCCGTGCTGAAACTGGTCGATGGCTGCGAGGCCGTGATTCATGCCGCCGGTCACTTTCGCTTCTGGGGCAAATACGAGGACTTCTTCAACACCAACGTGCGCGGCACACACCACGTGGCCGAGGCGGCCCGGCAAGCCGGCGTGCGGCGCTTCATTCATCTATCGACGGTGGCCGTCGTCGGCGCACCCAAACCCGGCACGATCATCGACGAACTTTATCCGTGCGCGCCGCGCGACGCCTATCAGCAAAGCAAACTCGACGGCGAAGGCGTCATCCTGCACCATACCCGCGACTGCGGCTTGCCGGCCATCATCCTGCGCCCCGGCGCGTTTTACGGCCCCTACGGGCATTATGCCTGGAACCGGATCTTTTTCGAAGACCCCCACATCCGCCGCCTGCCGCTGCAAATCCACCGCGGCCAGCACCTGACCTTTCCGATCTTCACGCCCGATCTGGCGCACGTCATCGAAGCGGCTTTGACGCGCGGCACGCCCGGCGAAGTCTACAACGTGTGCGGGCCAAGCATAACGCATCACGCTGCCAATGAGGTGATTGCCCGTTTGCTGGGCCGCGACACCCACTTCATCAATGCGCCGCAGTGGGGGATGCTGTGGCTGGCGCGGCTGATGACGCTGTTCGGAAATCTGGTCCGGCACGAACCCTTCTATCCGATCAATCTGGCCACCTATGTGTTTTATGATTGGATCGTCAACAGCGACAAGGCCCGGCGCGAACTCGGCTTCGAGCCGACCCCGTTTGAAGAAGGCGCGCGTATCACGCTTGAGTGGTACCGGAAGATGGGTTACTTTCGAAACGCCTGGCCGCAGCGTACCCGCGCTAAGTAGTTGCTGTCCGAAAATCCCGTAGAACTGCACGCTTCGCGCCATGCCGTTCGGTACAGGTCCGCGTTGGGATTGTCGACTTGCTTTTCTAAGTAGTCGTTTTGCTATTAGCGCCGGGAGTAGGATATAATTCTCAACGTTAGCCATCATCTCCATTTGGATGCGTCGTCCCTTTGACCAGGCCAGTCAAATTCTGAGAGGAGATTCGCTATGAAGATCGAAAATATTCTCGCCACCAAAGGTATGCAAGTCCACACGATTTTGCCCGACCGAACGATCAAGGAGGCCGCCCGCCTGCTGTTACAGTACAACATTGGCGCGCTGGTCGTCGTCGATGACACGGGCCGGCCGGTCGGAATTCTGTCCGAGCGCGACATCGTTCACGCTGCGGCCCGCACGGATGCGATCCTTGCGCAGAAAGTGAGCGCGGTGATGACTCAGCACATCATCACCGGCACGCCGCACGACGATATCCGCTCGGTGGAGCGAACCATGACCGACAAACATATCCGGCACATCCCGGTGATGGATCAGGGCCAGCTGGTGGGCATCGTCTCGATCGGCGATGTGGTCAAAGCGCAGCTCGAACAATACGCCGGCGAAGTCGATACCTTGCAGACGCAGATTACGCAGGGGTAGGCCTTCATGACACAACCCGGTACGGAATCCAATCCGCTGCGAGTCGCGATCATCGGCTCCGGTCCGGCGGCGTTTTACGCGGCTGACCACTTGTTTAAGCAAAACAATCTCGTCATTGAAGTCGATATGTACGATCGCCTGCCCACGCCCTTCGGCCTGGTGCGCGGCGGCGTTGCGCCCGATCATCAAAAGATCAAATCCGTCACGAAAGTCTTCGATGGCATTGCGTCCAATCCACGCTTCCGTTTCTTTGGGAACGTCGAGTATGGTGTGCATGTCACCCTGGATGATCTCAAGGACCACTACCACCAAATTTTATATGCGACTGGCGCGCAGACCGATCGGCGCATGGGCATCCCCGGCGAAGACCTCAAGGGCAGCCATCCCGCCACCGAATTTGTCGCGTGGTACAACGGCCATCCCGATTTTCGCAACTGCCAATTCGATCTGTCGGTGGAGTCTGTGGCGGTGGTCGGCGTGGGCAACGTGGCGATCGACGTGGCGCGCATGTTGTGCCTCACGCCCGAAGAGCTGGCTGAAACCGACACGGCCGATTACGCGCAGGCGGCGTTGAAGAACAGCCGCATCAAAGAAGTGTACGTACTCGGTCGACGCGGCCCGGCGCAAGCCGCTTTCACCAACCCGGAGATTAAGGAGATTGGCGAGTTGGCCGGCGCTGATGCGTTTGTCCGGCCCGAGGAAGCGCAGCTCGACGAGCTGAGCCGCGCCGAAGTGGATAGCAGCAAAGATCGAACACTGGTGAAAAAAGTGGAGATGCTGCAAGAACTCGCCCGGCGTCAACCGACCGGCAAAGCACGCCAGCTGACCATTCGTTTTCTCGTATCGCCGGTTGAACTGATCGGCGACGAATCCGGGCGACTGGTGAAGATGCGCCTGGTTAAGAATGCGTTGTATAAAACCGACGCCGGCACGCTCAGCCCCAAAGCAACGGATCATTTTGAAGAATTGCCGGTCGGACTCGTGTTTCGATCCGTCGGCTATCGCGGCGTGCCTCTGCCAGGCGTGCCTTTCAACGATCGTTGGGGCGTCATTCTAAACGAGAAAGGCCGCGTGATCGATCCAAACACGCAGCAGCCGATCGTCGGTCAATACACCTCCGGCTGGATCAAACGCGGACCCAGCGGCGTCGTCGGCACCAACAAGCCTGATTCGGTCGAGACCGTGATGTGCATGTTGGAAGACTTACAAAAAGGATCGATTTTGAATCCGGCCAAGCCATCGTGGAGCGACGCCGAGCAATGGGTGAAGCAGCGCCAGCCCCGCTACGTCTCATACGCCGATTGGCAGAAGCTCGATCAGATTGAGCTCGAGCGCGGCAAAGCGCAGGGCAGCCCGCGCGTGAAGTTCACGCGCGTTGAAGATATGCTGGCTGCTTTAGGCCGATAATCAGTCTACTCACCACGAGGGCGCGCTGCCGCCGCATTGCGGCGGGCACACCGCACTGCAACCACGCAGTGCGCCTGGCGGGCCACTGGCTCTCCAGTGGAGAGCCAGGTATGGCCGGTGCAAGTGTGGGCAGACACAAAGGCTTTTAGCAACTTCGCATCTTTGTAGTTATAATTGACTTGAATGACAGCGTCAAACTTCTTAGCACTCGTTGTGTGACCTTGTGCGGGGAAAGGAGTATTTGCCATGAGTCCGGGCATGCCTCAAGCATCGATTACCATTAGTCTCTCTGATCTCGAAAATCTCATCCGGCGCGTCGTACGCGAGGAATTCGTCCGCCTGCTTCGTGTGCCAACCGTGCCTGTCGTTGATGACTGGGATCAGGAAGGCCCACTCGATCCTGCCGGTGATGAACAACTCTTACATGACGCGCTGACCATGAGCGAGCAATACAAAGTGAGCCGGGAAGGCTGGAAGACCCTGGAGGAATTCGAGGGCGAACTCGCCCCGTCAGGGCAAGAGCATGATCTACCGCGTTGAAATCTCGCCTGAAGCTCAAAA
>JADGQE010000455.1 GCA_017882055.1 Thermoflexales bacterium | reverse complement strand
TGGGCGGAATCTCTACCACTGTCGTAGAGACCCCTCGCTATGCTCGGGGTGACACCGTAAATCAACTCGGAAACCGCTCTAGGGTACAACGTAGTGCGTGTTCCGTAGCGTGTAGGCTGATGGCGCTCACGAAATACGCACCACGCAATACGCTTCATTCTGCCGGCATGGTGCGAAACACATAGTCCCAGATCGGCGACGTAACTCCGAAGCGCGCGTCCTCCGTCTTGAAATGATGCAGCATGTGATGGCGCTTCAGGAACTTGAAATAGCCGCCGCGAATGGGCCAGTGATGCGTCGCGTAGTGGGTAAGGTCGTAGATCAAATAGCCCAGCACCACGCCCGCCACCGTCGGCGCGATCCACAAGGGCGCATTGAGCCAGCCGAACACCAACGAGAACAGCCCGTAAAATATCAGCGCCAGCGGAATACTCACGACCGGCGGCATTACCAGTCGCGTCTTCAAACTCGGCTGCGCGTGATGAATGCCATGAAACAGAAACGTGATGCGCTCCATCGTGGGCGTGCGCGGCGGAAAATGAAAGACGAAGCGATGCATCGTATACTCAGTAAACGTCCAGATAAACAGCCCCAGCGCCAGCGCGGGCAGGATATACAACGCCGACCCGACGAGCATGCTTTCACTAAACGCGCGGATCAAAAACAGCGCAATGACGGGCGTCCAGATCACGACAATCGCCGTCGGCGTGATGTGCGTAAAGAACTCCAGAAAATCCGACTTAAATAAGCGGATCGGCACATCACTGTAATCGATTTTGTAGTGCGTGGTTTGCGGCATGTTACCTCCCCGTTAAGAGAATTCACGCGCGGTGGCGTGTTAAGCTGTACGCCCAGCGGCTTCCGCGCCGAGTTCTTCATCCATCGCGCCGATATCGCGCAGCAGCTGCAGTGTTTCCAACGCCTCAGTTTCATCCAGCACGTTCAACGCAAAGCCGACGTGAATCACCGTGTAATTACCGACCCTGGCCTCCGGCACATACGCCAGGCAGACTTCTTTCGTCACACCGCCAAAGTCAACTTTGCCCATTTGCAGGCCGTTCGCTTCATACATCTCGATGATCTTGCCGGGAATTCCCAGGCACATAGTTACCTCCCTTGCACTCGCAGCGCAGCCGCGATAACTGCCTGCCCCAAAGATAAGCCGCCGTCATTGGGCGGCACCAGACGATGAACATACACCACAAAGCCCGCAGCTCGTAGTCGTTCGAGTGTGCGCTTCAACAGCGTGACGTTTTGAAAAACGCCGCCGCTCAATGCCACTTCGTTCAAACCCCGCCTGGCCCGGATCGATTCACAGACGTCGCGCACCATGGCGGCCAGACTATTATGAAATCGCGCCGAGACGATCGATACCGGGACGTCCGAGCGGACATCGGCCACCACCGATCGAATCAAAGGGGCCGCACTCACCGAATCTCCGTCGATTTCAAAATGATACTCGCCCATTTCCGATCGATCGGCCAGCGCCTCAAATTCGATGGCGGCCTGGCCCTCGTAGTTCACCGCTTGCCGCACCCCCGCAATCGAAGCGACCGCGTCAAACAGGCGACCCAGGCTCGACGTCAGCGGCGCGTTTAAGCCCGATTCAATCTGTTTGGCAATAGCCGCTTGCTCGATCGAAGTTGCCGCCTTCACGGGCGCAAGATCGTCAGCCCACTCGATTTCAGCAGAACGCAAAGCGCTCAATGCAATCCGATAAGGATGGCGTATCGCGGTGTCGCCGCCAGGCAGCGGCATGTAAGCCAGGTGAGCAGCACGCTCAAAACCGCGATAATCCGCGATTAAAAACTCGCCGCCCCAGATCGCGCCATCGGCGCCATAGCCTGTACCATCGAAGGCAACACCGATGACAGGCCGATCACCGATCAATCCATTCTCGGCCATACAAGCCGCGATGTGAGCGTGATGATGCTGCACACCGATCGATTGGATACCGTCACGCTCGGCGCGCTCTAAAGCGTAGCGCGTTGCCAGATAATTGGGATGCAGATCATACGCGATGACTTCAGGCACGATGCGGAACAATCGCTCGAAGTGCGCCACGCCATCTTCAAAAGAACGCAACGTCTCGTAATTTTCCAGGTCGCCGATGTGGTGACTGAGAAACGCATAGCCTTCCCGCGTGACGCAGAAAGTGTTTTTCAATTCGGCCCCGGCGGCCAGCATCGGCGGCACGCTAAAGGGCAATTTCACCGGATAGGGCGCATAACCGCGCGAACGGCGAATCGGCAGTTCGCGGCCTTCAAACACGCGCACCACTGAATCATCGCAGCGGACGTGAATATCACGGTTATGCAGTAAGAACGCATCCGCCAATGGAGCCAGGCGCGCCAACGCATCTTCGTTGTCGGTCGCGATGGGTTCTTCGCTAAAGTTGCCGCTGGTCATCACTAAAGGATGACGCCTGGCGGCCCACCGACTCTCCGGTGGAGAGTCGGGCATGGGCGGGATGAAGGATGAAGGATGAAGATCGGGCGCAAAGAGTAGTTCGTGCAGAGGCGTGTACGGTAGCATCACGCCAAGCGTCGATTGACCGGGCGCAACGTGACGCGAAATCATTGGTACGCTCTTTTTGTTCAGCAAAACGATCGGGCGTTCCTTCGATTCCAGCAACTGGCGTTCTTCCGCAGTGACTTCGCAGAATTGCTCAATCATTTCAACGTTGGCCGCCATCAACGCGAACGGCTTATCCACGCGGCCTTTGCGCTGGCGAAGCTCAGATACGGCTGCATCGTTCGTGGCATCGCACGCCAGATGAAAGCCGCCCAGGCCCTTGATAGCAACGATGTTTCCTTGGTCAAGTAATCGTTGGGCTTCGGGAATTGCTGAATGCTGAATGCTAAATGCTGATCGCTGATCGCTGACCACTGACCGCTGACCACTGACCACTATCCACACTTTCGGCCCACACATTGGACAAGCCACCGGTTGAGCGTGAAAGCGGCGATCGAGCGGATCGGCATATTCTTTGGCGCAATCAGGGCACATCTCGAACGGCGACATCGTCGTCAGGGGCCGATCGTACGGGATGTCCTTGATAATCGTGAAGCGCGGTCCGCAATGGGTACAGTTGATGAATGGGTAG
>JADGQE010000099.1 GCA_017882055.1 Thermoflexales bacterium | reverse complement strand
TTGCCCAACACCATGGCCAGCAGCGCCATGCGGACGTACAAGCCATACTCCACCTGGCGGAAGTACGCCGCGCGCGGGTCGCCGTCGACATCATACGAGATTTCGCCAACACGCGGCAGCGGGTGCATCAACACCATCTGCGACTTCGCGCTCTTCATCGTCTCAGGCGTGATGACAAACGCGCTCTTCACGGACTCGTATGCGCTCAAATCTTCAAAGCGCTCTTTCTGCACGCGCGTCACATACAGCACGTCTGTATCAGCCAGCACCGGATCTAACTGAGTGTATTCGTGCTGCTCCAGGCCGGATTTGCCAAGCTCCTCGATAATCGCTGCGGGCATGCGCAGAATCTCAGGCGAGACAAAGTTCAACTTCGCACCGTATAACGTGAGCAAACGTGAGAGCGAGTGAACCGTGCGGCCATATTTGAGATCCCCCAGCATCGTCACTGTCAGCCCTTCCAACCGGCCCAATTCTTCGCGAATGGTGAACAGATCGAGCAGAGCCTGAGTGGGATGCTCGCCCGAGCCGTCGCCCGCATTGATGATGGGCTTGCGAGCATAGCGCGCGGCCGTGGCCGCCGAACCGGTTTCGGGATGGCGCAGCACGATCACGTCGGAGTAGGCTTCGAGCGTGCGGATCGTATCGGGCAGCGATTCACCCTTGGCCACCGATGAATATTTGACTTCGTTGATCGGGATTACGCTGCCACCCAGGCGTTCCATCGACGCCGTAAACGACGACGAGGTGCGCGTCGAGGGTTCGTAGAACAGGTTCGCCAGAATCTTGCCCTTGAGCAGATCGAAGGTCCCGACGCGCTCAACCATCGTGCGCATCTCTTCGGCCACGGCAAAGATGTATTCGAGGTCGGGCCGCGCGAACTGCGACACGGACAAAATGTGCTGCCCAAAGAATCGCCCGTCGCCTCGTTCGCCAAGTGGCAGATGGGCCGCTGTTGCGCGGCGGCGGTTGGTCGGTGCTAATGCATTGATCATGATTTTTCTCCTCTGAAATTAGTTGGGCTACATTCGAACGTCGCGCCCGAAGCCGGGCGCGGCGAGTACTTCCCCGTTTCGATAGACTTCAGTTCCGCGCAGGACGACGCGCAGCACGCGCCCGCGCAGTGTCCAGCCTTCAAACGGCGTCCACTTGCAGCGCGTGAAAGTCTCCGCGCCGCGCACGATCCAGTCGGCATCTTCATCGACTTCGATCCACGTTTCAGGCTGAACGGGCAAATCGAAAATCCTGCGCGGATTATTCACCGCCCGATCGATCAAGCCCTCGATTGTGATCAGCCCTTCACGCACCAGCTCCAGGTATAACGGCAGTGCCGTTTCGAGGCCCGGAAATCCGGGCGGTGGCTTGGGCGAATCTTTTTCGGCCAGCGTATGCGGCGCGTGATCGGTCGCAAAGCAATCGATCACTTCAAGGCTCGCTCGTAAGGCGGATCGATCGGTTCCTTTCGCCAATCGCGGGCGCACTTCCGATCGACCTGGACCAATCTTCGGCGCATCCTCTTCCGACAAGAAGAAATGATGCGGAGTTACTTCGCAAGTAACCTGAATGCCTTTGTCCTTCGCACGTCGAATCAAATCGATCTCGTCTTTGCGGCTGACGTGGCAGATGTGAACGTGCTTGCCCGTAAGATGACCGGCCATGATGCACGCTGCAACGGTACGGCCCTCGGCATGACACAATACCGGTCGATTATCAGGCCAGCGATCCATGTGCTGAATCAACGAATCGAGATCATCCAGCCGCAGCGGGCCGAAGGTTTGATCCAGGTACATCTTCAAGCCCGTGACCTGCGGCGCGAGCCAGGCCGCGCTTTCGATGTTGTCTGTCCCTGCGCCGAGGTGAATGCCATAGTCGCAGCGCGCTTTCAGTCGAGCGGCTGCTTGCTTGGCGGCCAATGTTTCCGCGGTGGTGATCGGCGGTGTATTATTGGGCATATCCAGCACGCAAGTGAAGCCACCCGCCAGCGCAGCCGCCGTACCCGAATCATAGTCCTCTTTGTGCGTGGCACCCGGCTCGCGCAAATGCACGTGCGGATCAATCAGTCCAGGTAATCGAATCGTCGCCATAGCCTCTCCCTTTCACATGTTGCGGGCACAAAAAAAGAGCCGACAAATGGTCGGCTCTTTGAAACAATGCTTTAATCGCGGCTGCCGGAATCTTTTTCCGTCCGCCGAAACGATCGTCGGTGTGTGAAGTGAATTTCAATCGATTCATCATAGTGGCAAATTGCGCGCGATTTTAACCGCATTGCGCGTTTGTGTCAAGACCCAAATTTTCTGCATAGCCGGCGTCGAATTGACAAACTTCAGTTGTTGGCTTAAGCTAGCGCAACTTCTGTCAAAGGATACCCAACCATGACACCATCCGCTCAACCCCCAACGCAGGACTCCCTGAGCTGGACGTATAACATTCCGCTTCTCACCAATCGCTTCATTCTTTGGGATGCAATTCGCATCCTGGTGATTTGCATCATGATCCTCAACGGATTGATATTCATCATCAGCGTGCTGGTGGGCGATCCGCTTGTGCTGCCCATCGAAATCATACTGCTCATCGTCGGCATCGTGGCCGGATTACTCCTCTTCGTCGCGTTAGTGATCTTCGGCAACCGATACTTTGCACGCTACACGCTCAATGCGAAGGAAGCCGAGTTCGAAGGGATTGGCTGGGGGCCTGGCGGCTGGCATCGATTGATGAAAGGACTGCTGAAGATCGTGGCGTTCTTCAGCCTGCGCAGTGATCCAACCGAAGGCCAGGGGGCCGTCAGCATCAAGTGGCGCGACGTCCGCAAGGTGAACGTGCATCATGGCGCACGCGTGATCTCGCTTCACAACTCGTGGCGCACGGTGATACGCTTGCAGTGTTCGCCGGATATCTTCGACCAGGCCGTCGAACGAGTACAGGTTTATGCCGCCGAAGTCACTGTACACTAAATCGATCGTGCCTGAGGGCAGAGATAACGCTTGAAACAGCCGACGATGGGCATCCGCTTTTGCTCCCCCACCGCGTCCGCGCGGTGAGGGATTGGGTCTTCAGCGGATATGGAGCGGATAAGTAGATAGGTGCAGGGTTATCCGTTTGGAATCCGTTGAAAACTCACCTCGGCGTTGCGTATCATAATCTCAAAGGCGAGCGCTAAACTTGCGCGAACTTCGTAAGTGTAAATCACCGACCCGATCGAGTTGCTGAATCGATCGGGTCGGTGCGGCTTAACCTCGCAGGTTGTGTTAAGTGGATCTGAGATCTTACGGCCCTATGCGCCGATCAGCTTGAGTGCCTGTTCCACGCTATCGTTCGGTTTGATGTTGACCTGCGCATCCGCGATCTTGCCCTGTTCGTCGATCACGAAGTGGCTGCGGATGATGCCCGTGTATTTCTTGCCCATCATGCTCTTCTCGCCCCACGCCCCGTATTTCTCGGCGACGGCGTGATCTTCATCGACCAGCAAAGTAAAGGGCAAATTGAACTTGGTCTTGAACTGCTGGTGCGACGCGACGCCATCAGGGCTGATGCCCAGCACCGTGGCATTCTTTTCTTCGATGGCCGGATAGTTATCGCGGAAGCCGCAGGCCTGCGTCGTGCAGCCGGGCGTATCGTCCTTTGGATAGAAATACACAATCACGCGCTTGCCGCGATAGCTCGACAACTTGACGCGCGCGCCCTGGTCGCTCGTCAATTCGAAATCGGGCGCAGGCTCGCCCACTTTGAGTTCCAAGTTTTCCATAGTAAGCCTTCCTTATCCGCATATTTTGATGCCCTATAAGTGTATCCGATCTCGCTGTAGATTTCTACAGGGTAGCCGCCTGGTCGATGTTGAACCGTCAGACAGCCGGTTTGGTTGCCGGCTCGATCGGCGCTTCGCGCTTCGTCGCCATCATGGGCGACTCCTTGAGCAAGGTTAGCAGCAGGCTGCCGATCACGATCAATCCGGCCAAAGCGAGCAAGGAGGGCACGAACGTGTGGAAAGTTTCGTTTGACCAGCCCATACCGAAAATGAACACGACGGCGATCTGACCCACCATCGCGAACAGGCCATTCGAAGTGCCTTCGGGTGCAGGATAAGTGATCTCGGCTCCATATTGATAGGCCACGGGTGCGACGCCCGTGGTGAACAATCCGAGCGAAAAAAACGCTGCCAGCATCAGCCCATAGCCGGAACCAAAGGCAATAGCCAACATGCCCGGAACCGCCAGTATGAAGCCAAAGACGACAAATCGTTTTCGCTTCCGAAGTCGATCGGATAGGGCCGGCATCAGCACCGCGCCGATGATACCACCCAGCAACATCACTCCGCCCAGATCGCCCGCCTCAGGGGCCGTTAAGCCTTTCGGCTCCACGATGCCTTCCACCCACGTCGTCAAACCATTGAAGATGCCGTTGCCGACAAACAAAGCAAAGCCGAGAAAGTAGAAATCGCGTTGGCGCAGAATCTGTTTGAGACCATCGAGCACCAGGGCACGCTCTTCCATGCCGGGCGGGCTGGCGGGAGTGGGCGGCTGCTCACGGGCCAGGATCACAAAGATCGCAGCCGAGATCGCGGCGACGAGGCCGTAGATCAGTTGCATCGACGCAAAGCCGAATTGGTTCACGAGGAACGGTGTCAGCGCTTCGCCGATGGCGATGCCCAGGAAGGTGGCGAGAAAGACGATGCCGATAATCGTGGCGCGCTGTTTGAAAGGAAACCACAACGCGGCAAATTTGGTGAAGGCATTCAGTAGAAACGGCTGGGCAATCGCCAGACCGATGGTGAACAGCAGCGTCAGCGTGAAGTTAGCCGTGAAGATGCCGCGCAGCAAACCAAATAGACCCAACAAGATCGCGCCGAAGCTAACGGCTTTCTTAAAGCCCCAGGTGTCGATGGCCCAGGCGGCCGGGATGGCAAGCGGGATGTAGATGATCATGAAGATCATGGCCAGCAGGCCGATATTCAGATCGCTGACGTGGAAATACTGCGCCGCTTCGTGCGTGACCGGCGCGTAGCAGATCCATAAAATCTGAATGGTCACGTTGATGAACATGAAAGCGAGGAGCATGACCCAGCGGTAACCGTACACCCTGACGTTCGATTCGTCCATGGGCTTCCTCCCCTGGTGATTTGGCCTGCTGGCCAGGCAGGCCGAATGCCGCGTAGTCTACTCTACTGCGACGTGAAAAGCAAGACACGTGTTGAAAAATGTGCATGCAAAGTTTGTCAGGCAGTTAGCGGGCCGGGCTCCCACGCCCGGCTGAACGGCGGCATGGGAGCCGCCTCCGCTGACATGTTTTGCGTGCACACGTTGAAAAGGTAGCGGCCTCGTCTCCCTATCCGGGAAACGAGGCCGCAGACTCAAAGACGGTCAGTCTTGGTTTAGTTTTCGCGCACGTCTTTGATTTCAACCACCAGCGGCTTAAGGATCTCAACCAGTTTATCCTTTGGCACGTCGGTGACTTTGAGCATGACTTCATAGTTAGACGCGGTGCTGGGCACCTCGACTAACGCAATGATGTCGCCACCAGCGCTGGACACGGCCTGGGTGATCTTTGCCAGCTGACCTTTCTTGTCGAGCACCGTCGTCGTCACGCGCACGCCCTTCTTGCGCGCGCCGAGCAATTCCAAAAAGGTCTTGAAGAGATCGGTCTCGGTGATGATGCCGATCACGGCCTTGTCGGCATTGACCACCGGCAGTCCGCCGATCTTGTTATCGACCATGATTCGGGCGGCGTCTTCGAGCGGAGTGTCCTCATGAACGGTGATGACTTTCCTGGTCATGACGTCCTGAATCTTAATCTTGCTGACCAGATAGGTGATTTCCCACACGCTGAGGCTGGTCGCGGGCGAGGGCGAAGCCAGCAGCAGATCCTTCTCGGAAACGATGCCGATCAGATGGCCGTGCTTGTCGATCACGGGCATGCGGCGGATGCGCTGCTTCTTCATTTGAGCCAGTGCGTCTCCCACGGGCAGATCGGGCGAGCACAACACGGGGTTAGTCGTCATGCGTTCTTTTACCAACATGGGGTCATTCCTCCGGCGGCAGAGTTTCGGTCATTTTACCAGTGACGGGCGACAAGTCAAATAGGGGCCGGTTTATTCGTTCAAGGGCAATTCAAGTTCGATTTCATCGCGGACGGGAATGCCGTTCGCACCTACCAACGGAATCTCCGGTTTGATCCGTCGCGCCTCATCCACGGCGTGGCGGTGCACAGCCACTAATTCGAAGCCGCGTTTTTGATAGAAACGCAGCGCGTTCAGATTATCGTTGGTGGTGATCAGCCACACTCGCTCACAACCCGATCGGCGTGCCGCTTCCAGCACCGCGTTGATCAAGGCTGTGCCGATGCCCTGATCGGGGCGTGTGCTGTCGAGCGTGACGATCTCGCAGCTGCTCTGATCGAGCTGGTAGGTGAGAAGCCCGATCGCTTGATTGTCTTCTAAGGCTACAAATCCCGGCAGTTTGTGCGGATAATAGATCGTACCGTGTGCGATGACCCTCTTCGTTCCCCAGCGCCGGCTGATGAACTGTGAGACCCATTCAGGGTCATCGGTCGTGAGCGGGCGGATGAGAAAGTCTGACATGCGGCCTCGCTATGTTCGTGCGATCGATCGGATTTGCTCAATGCTCATGCGCCGATAGTACGCGCGCCACGCGGCGGTTTCGGCCAGCAGCAAATGCAGGTCCGATTTCACCTGGTCGGCTTCGTCCGATGTGTACCCGTCACCGTGCGCGATAACGATTTCATCTTCGCCCCACTCGCTCACGCGAATCTGTCCGCTGTCCTCGAGCCACTCGATGCCTTTGCGCGCCGTGATGAGGCGCTGGCCGAGTGCCGCAGCCAGTCGGGCGATATCGATACGGCCGCCGCGTTGATTCAGATCGTGCTTCAGCAAACCCCCCAGGCGTTTGATAAATGGTTCAAGGCGATCTTCCAGTGCGTCTGCATCACACAGATAAATGGTTTTCGGCTTCACGCGTTCGAGGGCGTAAATTAATTCGCGCCAGCCGCAGGGCGCTGACCAGACGACTAGCGTCTCCGTCTCCGTCAAATCGTAGCGGCGGACGATTGGCAGGGGCGCGTTGTGCGGGCCATCGGCCCAGATGGTTAAACCTTGCGAAGGTTTAAGTCGCTCGCGCAATTCTTCCAGTGTAACCTTCGCAAGGTTTCGGTGATCGCGCCAATCGATTACCTCAAGGCCAACGACTGGCGCCATCGCTTCGATGGCGGGCGCTGCCGCGATCTGAAAATCGATCCATTCGACGGATAATTCTGGTATGCCTTGAAAACTGGTGCTCTTAATCGAATAGGCGACGTCAAAGCGGCCCGCCGGCAAATCCGTCTCCGCGCCGCGCCACCAGATGATCTTTTGGGTGTGGCCGCTTTCGTCAGCTAAGGTCACTTCACGATGTTCACCCTTGCGTCCGAAGGTGCGATCATGTTCGACGCTGACACTGCGGGTGGCGAGCGTGACCGCCGGGTTGCCTTCGCCGAACGGGGCGAGCCGCTCGATTTGCCGGGCCAGGTCCAGCGTGATTTGATCGAAGGGCAGTTCCACATCGACGACGCGTTCACTTTGGATCGCGGTCTTATCCCAGGTTTTCTCGACCGCTTTGGACACAGCGCTGCGAAAGATCGAGAGATTATCGACGGGCAATGACAGGCCTGCCGCGCCTGGATGTCCACCGACGCTGGTTAAGTATTCGCTGCATTGCCGGAGTGCGGCCGTGATGTTCACGCCTGCGACCGATCGAGCCGATCCGCGCGCGAGGCCGTGATCGCCGGTGACGAGCAGAACGACGGGCCGTTGATATTGCTCGGCCAACCGATTGGCCACCGGCCCGATGACGCCGCTGTGCCAGTGTGGATTGCTCAGCACCAACACTGCGTAATCGAGCAGCGCTGAATCTTTGGCGATTTGTTCCTGCGCCGCCGCGTAGATTTGATCCATCAGCAACTTGCGCTGGTTGTTGAGGCCCTCAAGTTGCGCGGCGATGATTCGGGCGCGCGTCAGATTATTGGTGGTGAGTAATTCGACCGCGAGGTTCGCGTCGCCCAGCCGGCCGAGTGCATTGAGGCGCGGACCGAGTCCAAAGCCTATGTGCTCGGCTGAAAGATTGCGCGCATCGATTTTGGCGGACGACATCAGCGCTTGTAGGCCAAGCCGCTGCGTGCGGCGCAATCGATCGAGACCGCGCTGCAAAAGATAGCGCGTGTCGGCTGACAGATGGGCGACATCGGCCACAATGCCCAGCGCGACTAAATCAAGGTAATCTTCGGCGAGTTCATCCGATCCCGCCAAATGTAGAACTTGCTGTGCCAGTTTGAAAGCCACGCCTACGCCGGGCAGCGAATGCAGCGGATGATCGGCGGGCAGGCGCCTGGGGTTGATCACTGCATCGGCCTGTGGCAATTCATCCGGCAAATCGTGGTGATCGGTGACGAGTACCGTCAGGCCGCGCGCTTTGGCGTGCGCAATCGCTTCGAATTCGGCGATGCCGGTGTCGCATGTGAGCAGCACGCGGACGCGCTGATCGATCAGACGGTCGAGCGGCTCGATCTTGATGCCGTGAGATTCGGTCAATCGCTGTGGAATGTAAAACGTCACATCGGCTTTGAGATCGCGCAGCAGCGAGACGAGCAGTGTCGTCGAAGTTTGCCCGTCGGCGTCGAAGTCGCCCCATACCGCGATCTTTTCGCCGCTCACAATCGCGGTATACAACCGCCCGGCAGCGCGATCCAGATCGGGCAGGGCAGATGGCGGCGCGGGCGTGTAGCGATCGGGATCGAGAAAGGCCAGTGCGGCTGCGGGCGTCGTCAAGCCACGCCGCATCAACAACTCGGCCACGAGCGGATGCCCGCCAATCGCCGCCGACAACGCTGGATCGTTCGAACGAGGTTCAGGAATTGACCACATGGGCTTCATTCTGGAAGACGTTGGGCAGTGCCAGGGCTGAAGCGCGCTTGCCGAGGAAGCGGCGGCGGTAGCGAATGACAGCGAGGAACAGCCCGAATTGCAGCCCGGTGACAACAAAGATGGCGTACTGATCGAAATACAAGATCAGCAAATTGACGCTGAGCAAATACAGCAGCAGACCAAAGGCCCCCAGGGTTGTGCCGCGTTCTTCGCGGCCCACCAGCATGAGTCCGTCGGCGAGGATCAGCAGCGCGCCTACCGCGCTTTCCATCGTGAGGCGGGCGAAGTACCAGAGTAATTCGTTGGGACTATCGATCACATGGCCCCGAACCAGTTGAGCCGTCAGTTGTTCAAGTGAACTTGCCGAGGTCAGGGCGGATAGAATGGGCAGCAAATTAGCTAGAGCCAGCATACCGAAGATGCCCAGACCGCTGACGACGATCGTCTTGTGCAACGGCCGGGTGCTGAGTCGATCTTCAATCGCTTTCGCTTTCTTGAGCCAGGGTTCGTAGAAGGGCGGCCGGGGCGTGACGACGTGCAGTTCGGGCGATTGGATGAAATCGAGAAGTTCGTGTGCCAGCCGAACTTGATCGGGACTGCCAGCCGCTGTCGTGACACGCAGCAAGCGGGTCTCGATGTCGGCCTTTTCATGTGTGTCGAGGTCGTTGTCGATCGCTTCGGTTAGATCATCGAGGGCGTGATATAACTCGCTGCGCGGATCGCGGGCCTTTGCGCGGCGGACCTGCAGGTACAACAAGACTGTGACGAGAAACACGGAGTAGATGATGGGTGCGGCGGCGGGATAGAAATAGTCGTTGCTCTTCGTAATGAACTTGCCGACCTCGTCAATAAATAGGCCGACGCCGACGCCACTGAGTACGGCAGTGACACGATGCACCCAGCGATTGGCGAACATCAACGGCAATAGTGTGCCGATGAACAACAGTAGGCCACCCCATAGCAGATGCGCAATGTGCAAGTCGCCCCCGCCGACTTGCGGAAAGCCGGCTAGCTTGAGATAGGCCCGGACGACGATGACGGTTCCGGCGAAACTGAGCAGCATGACCAGCAGATATTGTTCGGCGTCAGCTTCTTTGACCGGCTTGCGAATAATTTTGGTGGTGGAACTTTCCATGCAGTCCCCTGGTTTGATTGCTGATCGCTGAATGCTGATTGCTTTTAATACGCGATCTCGTCGATCTCGTCGAGATTGACTTCCAGTTCAAGGTCGAGGTCGCCGGCATCTGGATCGATGACGCCCGCGCTGACACCACGATTGCACAACGATCGATACGCACAGAAGTCACATTTGCGAAGGTTGGGTGTCTTGGGCCATTCATCACCTTGCGAAGGGTTGAGGAACTTATCCGAATCTTCGGTCGAGTCCTGCCCATATCCAATTCTCCGCTGGAGAATTGGTGGGCCGGGCGTCGCAAGGTTTTCAATGTCCGCGATCAAGTTTGTCAAGAATTGATGATCGGCGGCCTGCTGCGCGGCATCATAGCGCAGCACTTCGGGTTGATCGGGATATTCGGCGAACCAGTACAGCATCGATACGGTGCCGGGCGCACGCTGCTGCGCTTCGGTCAACACCAGGCGATAGACGCGCGTCTGCATGCGATTGAGCAGCTGATCGCGGGTCGGCTTGCGGCGTTCGGTCTTCCAATCGACGATCACGGCCTGCTGCGCATCGACGGCAACCAGATCGAAGTGAGCGGTCAGGCGATAGGCTCCAAATGGAATCGAGACGGCGACTTCAGCGCGCCGATCGGACGGCAGATCGATCAGCGTGGTGTTGAGTCCGGTTAAATAACTTTGCCACCAGCGAATGAGTTCGGCCTCGCCGAGTGAGCGCGTGAGCGCATCGACCGGCAGACCCTCAACGTGCTGTTGAATCAGTTTGTGGAAGCGGCGGCCTAGATCCGCCAGACGCTCGCGTTCAAGCAGCGGCTCAGATTCGACGGCGGGCCAG
>JADGQE010000098.1 GCA_017882055.1 Thermoflexales bacterium | reverse complement strand
GCTGCCCATGCCCAGCGCTTTACGCTGGTGGGCCGCCAGGCGTCGTCGCAACCCTGCACAAGGCACGCAGGGCAGGCCAACGCTCCTCGCAGTGACGGCTGAGTAGTTACCTCGGCGCACTGATGGATTGGTGTGCTCCGATGGTTGATGTCGGCTTTGGTTGTTGATCACACTACTGTGGGGCAATGGTGTAGATCCACTCGCTCTTCTACACTATGTCGCCGCAAGTTGAACGATCGCAACGCCTTTTGGCTCAAGGTGTAACGAGGTTTGTACGGCTGCATCAGAGAGCAAGTCAACACCCTTTGCCGGTAGATCGATCCGCACTTCTTCATCCGAATGATTGAGGACGAACAGCCAGGTGTGTGCGCTGTCGCTGCGACGCGTCACCTCAACTCCGCGCGGCATATGATGAGCGTGATGTATTTTGGCCTTCTCACACACTTGATCGAGGAGCCACGCCAAACCATCTTGTGCCAAAGCCGTGCCAAGATAGTAGCTCACACCCTCACCAAAGCGATACCGTGTAACAGCCGGACTGTTGGCAAAATAATCAGCCTGGTAGTGCGCCAGCATTTCCGCGCCTGTGAGATGAATGACGTCACTCCACACATCACAGGTGAAGCGTTGCCCGTCGACTGTTTCGACCCCATTCGTCTGCGCGTTCGCGTATGGAGCGAATTCTTCGATCCATAACCCGAGCAGATCTCGGAATGGGGCCGGATAGCCGCCCAGGCGAATGTGATCGTTGCCGTCCACAATGCCGCTGAAGAACGTCATCAGCAGTGTGCCGCCTTGCGCCACATACCGCTCGATGTTCTTTGCGGCGCGGTCACTGACTAAATACAAGTGCGGAGCAATCACTAACCGATAGCGCGTCAGGTCCGCCTCGGGGTGCGCAAAATCTACCGTGATGTTGCGGTGAAAAAGTTCCGCATAAAACGCCACGATCTGTGGCAGTAATCTCAGATCGTTAGATGGTTTACCTTCCTGTTCTAGCGCCCACCAATTTTCCCAATCGAACAGGATCGCGACATCGGACTGGACGTGGCTGGCGAGCAAGGCGTCGAGCCTGCCTAATTCTGTACCCAGCTGTTTGATTTCACGCCACACTCGCGAATCGGTACCGGCGTGCGGCAGCATCGCACTGTGAAACTTTTCCGAGCCTGCCTGCGATGCGCGCCACTGGAAAAACATCACACCGTTCGCACCGCGGGCGAGTGCCTGATAACTGCCCAGCCGCATCTCGCCGGGCCGTTTGGTCGTGTTGCGCTGTCGCCAGTTGACGTGTGCAGTTGCTTGTTCCATCAAGATCCAGGGCTGGCCTTTACCCAGTGATCGCATCAAATCGCAAACCATGCCTGCGCCGATCAGCCATTCGGGATCAGAAGGGTCGGGATAACTATCATTCGATACGATATCTTCACGCGCCGCCCACGTCCAATAATCAAGTGCTTTGTGAAAGCCCATAAAATTCGTGGTGATTGGAGTATCAGGCGTAAGCTCGCGCAGAATTGTTTTCTGATCTTCGAAACACACCAGCCAGGAATCCGAACAGAAACGCTGCCAATCCAGATGTTGCGTGGGATTGATCGACGCTGGTGTGCGTCGGGGCGCCATGATTTCTTCCCAATCGCTATAGTGCTGGCTCCAGAAGGCTGTGCCCCACGCCTCGTTCAAAGCATCCAGGGAGCCGTAGCGCTGCTCGAGCCAGCGACGAAACGCGGCGACAGATGCATCGCAAAAGCATTCGCCGAAGTGACAGGTATATTCATTGTCCACATGCCACATCGCGAGCGCAGAATGATCGCGCACATGCTGTGCCAGTTGCTTAACCAGACCCGCTGCGTGTTCGCGATAGGCAGAACTGTGCGGGCAGTAGTGACGCCGCGAACCATGCCACAACGTCACACCTTCTGCCGTAACGGGCAAGATTTCGGGATGCAGCCGGACGAGCCACGGCGGCGGCGATGTGGTTGGGGTGGCCAGATTGACGCGGACACCGTGCGTGTACAACAGATCCATCACCTGATCTAGCCAGGTGAAGTCGTATTGACCGGGTGCGGGTTCGATTTTTGCCCAGGCAAAGACACCCAGCGAAATCAAATTGACACCCGCCTCTTGCATTAGCTGTGCATCTTCCCTCCAAACGTCGGGACTCCATTGCTCGGGATTGTAATCGCCACCATAGATCAGATGTGGAAGCATTTTTTCACTCCAGTCGAGGTTGTTTTCTGGCCCTATCAAATAAGAACTGCCTGCCCGTAAGGGAAGTTGGCAGGTCGCTGTTACAGATTTAGAAGTCGGTGATCCTTCTCATGCGATCTCGATACTTGGCACGGAACTGGGCATTGAGGCGGAGAACCTCTGGTTCATTTCCCGTAAAGGAGCAACGTAGACAATAGTATTCGTCCTTGTCCCGATCGTAGAGCATATCCATATCGATCTCGCGGGCCAGACACCACGGACATCGATAGTTTAGCTTGCCTTTTCGACCTTGGGCCATACACGCGGTCCTCCGTTTCCTTTAAGTATCTTCTTAGCACCATGCCATGAAGATACATGTGCTTATGGGATAAGTTTACCTAGTGCATCGTATGAGTGTTCCGTTACGCTGAAACCGGTCGGACGGATGAGGCTTAACGTCAGATCGTAATCTTCCACTGGAACTTTCAATACGATCTCGCCTGACCATTGTGTTCCAGGAGCCAGCACCGGCAGAGATACGTCGCTTCCGGAAAACGTTGAAGCTCCATTGGGGGAGGTCAGTGCCCAGCGCAGGATGTAACCGCGCAAGGTGTAAGCCGGCATATCGACATCCACGGGACCGCGTGTATGCAACGAAACCGTCGCAGTACGCTGGCCATCGGTGACAGACGATAAGGTTACTGAATCGATCAGCGCAGGCGTATATTGATCCCGCAGGGTTTGCCAGGAGCCGCGCTTATTTCTTTCGGCATCAACAAGCCCTGTCTTGTAATTGGCGGGAGTGCGATAATCCTGATAATCCCAGAAGATGGCGCCTGCCACAAACGGCTTGCTGCGGAAGATTGGCAGCTGGTCGCCAATCAGTTGCTGGCGCACGACATCCGCGGCGGCCGAATCTGCAGGCGTGTTGTCTGGTGTGAAGTAACGCTGGTCGGGGTTCAAGCTGGAGGTTGGCGGTCCCCAGATGGCATTCCAATGCGGTGCAAAGCCAAACTCTGAGATGATCACGGTTTTGTCGGGCCAGGTCTGATGGATGCGATCCAGTGCCGGGCTGAGGTCCTGCTTGTTGCCATGCCAGGTACCGAAGTATTGATTCATCATCACAAAATCAGACAGGGCGGTGGCATCCGCTTGTGGCTGCGAACCGAGCTTGTCCGAAGCAAATCCGACCGGGCGTGTTGGATCGAGCGACTTCACGCAGGCGATCATCTCTTGCACAAAGGCATGGCCCGTAGAGGTGTTCGATGCGAACTCGTTGCCAACACTCCAGGCCCAGACCGAGGGATGATTGAAGTCTGTGGTGATCATCTCGCTGAGCTGCTGTTTCTCAAGGCCGCGCATTCGTTGGCTGGACAATTGCTGTTCGTTTAATTGCCAGGCCGGAACTTCTGGAATCAGCAGGATGCCATGCCGATCGGCGTAGTCCAGGATGAACTCGGCCTGCGGATAATGAACCGGGCGGGTGAATACTTCGTTTAGCGTTTTTAGATCGTTGTAATCGGCCGTCATGGCCGTTACCGTCTCGGCCGATCCCTGACCCGGGTAATCGGCGTGCCGGGCAACGCCCACCAGGCGTACGGGTTCGCCATTAAGAATGAACTGCCCGTTTTTCAATTCCACAGAACGAATGCCGATCGTTACCTGGTTGGTATCCAACACCTGATCATCTGGCGCAAGCAACGAGACTGACCAACGATATAAGTAGGGATGATCAAAATGCCAGAGTTTAGGAGCGACAAGCGTGGCGGTTATTTGAATGTCGGCTGTTCCATTGGCCAGGGCGTTCACCGGTACCGAAATAGGCCCGTTTAGAACTGGCTGCCCATCGGCATCGTTCAGCAGATTCGCCTGAAGCGTGCCACTCAGTATTTGCCCCGAGGTGTTACTCAGGACCAGCGTGGCGGTGATTGCCGCTGAATCGGCTTCATCCAGGCCGGTCAGATGCGGCAGCGAAACGATCTGTTGGCGCACGATATAAGCGGCACTGGTCGTCTTGAGTGAGACGTCCCGGATGATGCCACCGAAATTCCACCAATCGTACGACCAGCTGGCGCTTAGATCGGCTGGCAAGCGATCAGCCGCGCGTGCGTTATCTACTTCGACGGCAATGATATTCTTCTCGCCCGGTTTGGCGCTGCCGCTTACATCAAACTCGAAAGGTGTATAGCCGCCCTCGTGCGCGCCAAGATACTGACCGTTCAACCAGACACGCGCCAGATAGAAAACGCCCTCGAAGCGCAAACGCAGGTGGGCCGTTTTCGATTCTACGGGAAGCGTAAAAGCCCGGCGATACCAGGCTAAGCCCGCGTAATTGGCATAGTCGGACATGACGTTCCACGTATGCGGTACCGTGACCGTTACCCAGTCCGAATCATCATAAGCGGGTTCAGCCCAGTTCTGTTGTTCTCCCACTTTGTCTTTATCGATGGAAAAACGCCATTCGCCAGCGAGCGGCAGAGAATTAAACGAGACTGCGACAAAGGGTGACGTGATCTTGGTAGGAACTGGAGAGACGGTCGGTGCCACGGGCGGCGCAGCTTGACAGCCGGTGCTGGTGACCATGAATACCACAGCCAGCACAAGCAAGGTGCAGCAGGATCGAAAAGTTTTCATGATGCCTTTTCTACCTTGAGCCAGGTGCGCAGCTCTCCCTTCCCCTGAATCGTCTGCTTGAGACCGATGGTATACATAGGCGAGAAAGCGAAGCCTTCACGGAAATAGCCTGTGGCGTGATCGGAATCCGTTCGCATCGTGAGGCGAGTCTCGACCTGAGGGACGATTGCTTCCGCGACGATGATGTCGGGCACCTGCGCTTCACGACATTGGTACGCATATTCGATCGATTCGCGCTCTGCCGCGCCTTGCAAAGTAAGCGTGATCCCTGTCAGGTCTTCCGGATATTCGGTCGTGCCGTAGCAGGCTGTGATATATTCGTCGATGGTGATCTCGGCTGCGGGATCAGTCGTGCCGATGATGCTTCTTACGATCTCGATCTCACCTGTGCCTTCGGTGAGGCGGAAGACCGACTGCACGCTGATGGTAACCCGTGCAAATTCGATATTCACCGGATCAAGCGTCACGATTCGTGTATCGCCTTCTTCCGAATATGAGGCGAGAGTACGACAGGTACACAAGTCAATCTCTTCACCCGCGTAGCTGAACTTGCAGCTCTTTACGGCCCCTTCACCTGCATAATGCGTAAAATAGCCGACCCGATAAAGCGACTGCACTAAGAAGGGATAGGAAGCGTCCTGCAGATGCCTGGTACCGACTCCACATGGCCGAACCAGCCTGGCGGCGTAGGGCCGCAGATCGATCATTGCACCGCCCTGATTCATATCGAGGCAGAAACGCATCCAGGGATCGGCATACCAGAACTGCTGTCGCCTGGAGCCATACAAAATATCTTTCCACAAAGTACATTCGGGGCGAGTATACGGTCGGCTCTGGCGATAAATGTCTGCAAACTCGCTCAGCGTGACATCTTGGGCCTTGCCCTTTTTTTTGAGCTGCCCGTAATGCGCCATGCCATCCTGATAACTCTTGAGTAAGAAGGCATAGTCGGCTTCCCAGCGACCTTGTTTGCTCATCCAGCCGGGGCCTACATACATCATGTTGTAAGAATAGCCACGGTTGTACGTTGCCATTGAGCGGTACTGATCGACGATGTTTTTGAAGTACGGAATTTCCCTGCCTTCGTAGACCATGCCGCGCAAGATGTTTTGTGGGTGGGTGCCATAGTAAGACCCTGGACCGTCAAAGACCGCCATGAGATCGCGTGAAAGATGGGGAATGGCGACGATGCCGATGTCGTCTGCTTCATCCGACGCCGGACAGTGGATATTGCGCTTCGACGGTATCCAGGGATTCCACGGACCGCCGTCAAAGATGGTGTACCACGAGTTGTTGGCGTTTCGATACGCTTTAGGGCCTTCTTCCCAACAGGTTGCTACCGCAGCCTTGATCATCGGATACTTTGACTTGATATAGTTGACCAGTTCGGCGTCCATGTAATAGGAACCGGTCGAGGTGGGATAGAAGCCGAATACTTCATAGAACTTGCCCAGCACCTCGTCGACGATTCGCCTTTTGTCTTCCATGGAAAAGAGCCAGATCGCTAACTCTTTGGACTTGAACTTGTCACGAAATTGCTGGCATTGGAGGCCGAGGAAGGTCGAGCCAATTTCGTCACCATACCTGTCATGATGCTCTTTGGCGATGGCAATCACCTCTGCGTTGAACAGACTCGCATAGGTCATCTGGATCGTGGTTCTCAAGCCGTTGTCATGCGCGACCTGTTGTTGCGTGCGGAAAATGTCTAAGGATTCGCGTATGACTTCACTGCGGGCGAGGTCTTCCTGCTTACCTTCCTGGGCCTCCCGCTGGATATATTCCGGCACCATCTCCGGTCGATGGATAATCGTCACATAAAACTCGCTCATGCTGATTCCTCTGGGCGATCACGCTGTAATGCGTCCTACCATTGCCGGCGCTTGATCTTTCTCGCGCGAGATTTGAGAGATGTCGTCGATTATCCGGGCTCCAACGTTTGGTGCAGGCACAGGCTCGATTACATTGAGGCGCGGGCTGAACCGCGCCGGTCTGTCCGACCTCTGGCTACAGATGGCGCACTTATCGCTGTGACCACGGCGAGAAAACTATCGTACGTCAGAGGATGTACCAGGCAATAATCGGCTCCCAATTCGTGCGCCCGCGCCTGATCGTTGACAGATACACAGACCAGCAGTGGAACCTCACAGCTTGTCAGATCGCCCGGCAGCGCTTGAGCCGCTTCAAAGTTTTCGATCGATGCGAACAATACCGCAGTGGACTGTAAATCGCGAGCGACTGATAATGCCGGCATAATTGACGCGGTATGCACAACGTATCCACTGCGTTCGGCATACCGTTCGATCAAATACGTCAGCGTGACATCCTGGCCGATCAGCAGAATAAGGGGCAGCGTTGATGGCATGACCGATCGTCCTGTGCTAGCCTTTGACGCTTCCCAGACTCAAGCCACCCTGCCAGTAGCGCTGGAGGAACAGGAAGACAATCATCACCGGCAATATGGCCACGACCGAGCCCGTGATCACGATCGCATACAGAACTTGCGAGTTACCGGGCTGTGTGGCGAGTCCATTCCAGTAGGCCAGGCCCACGGTCACGGGGAAGAGATTGGATTTGCTCAACACGAGCAGCGGCAAAAAATAGTTATTCCACGCGCCGACAAAGGCGAACAACAGCACCGTGACGAAGCCAGGCATCATCAAGCGAAAAGCAATCTGCGCGAAAATGCGAAAGTCACCGGCGCCGTCGACGCGCCCCGCGTCGAGCAACTCTTCAGGCACCGCTTGCTCCGCATAGATGCGCATCAAATACACGCCAAACGGATTTATCAGTGCGGGCAAGATGATGGCCAGCAAGGAATTGCTCAAGCCACTCTTGGATAGCAAGAGAAACAGCGGAACGGCAAAAACCGTGGAGGGCACAAAGACCGAAGCGAGCACGATGCCAAACAGCAGATTGCGCCCGGCAAACCGATAGAGCGCGAAGGCATAGCCCGCCAGTGCGGAGATCAACGCCGAACCCACGGCGGCCGAGGTCGCATAGATGGCCGTGTTCTTCATCCAAATGATGAAGACGCCATTATCACGGGCAAAGAGATCGCTTAAATTTTGAAATAGATTGAACCGGGGGCTGAACCAGAATCCAAAGGTGTTGAACAGGTCCGCGTTGCTTTTGGTGCTGGAGATCACGAGCCAAATCAACGGCGTCAAAAAATAACCGAGAGCAACAACCATGAAAACGATCGCCAGATATTTGCCGGCGGGCCGACGGGCTGGAGCGCTGACGCGGGCGCGTGCGCGTTTCTGTGTGGTCTTGTACGTGGTCATTGACGTTCTCCACGTTGGCGAGTGATGAAGAAGAAGACCGAGGCCAGCACGCCGGTCACAAACGCCAGCGTAAAGGCGATGGCTGCTGAATAGTCAAACTGCTGGCTGCGGAAGGCGAGCGAATAGACGTATAAATTAGGCGTGAAATGCGGGTTCAGTACCGACGGCGCGATGCTGGTGAGGACGTTGGGCTCGTTGAATAATTGCAGGGTGCCGATGATCGAGAAGATGCCCGTCAGGATGATCGCCGGTGCGATCAAGGGAATGCGAATCTTCAGGGCGATTTGCACGCCGCTGGCGCCATCGACGGCGGCCGCTTCGTAGAGCTCGCGGGGAATCGATTGCAGCGCCGCAAACAAGATCAACATGTTATAACCGGTGTACTGCCACGTCGAGATGTTGGCCAGGGCGGGAATCACGCCGGAGGAGGTCAGAAATTGGGGCGGAGTCAGACCCAACGCGTGCGCAATCTGTGCGATGGGGCCAAAGCTTTCACCGTACAAGTAACCCCAGATCAACGCCGCGACCACGCTGGGCACTGCAAAGGGCAAGAAATTGCCGAGACGAAAAATCGTCTTCCGGTGCAGGATCGCGCTGTCGAGAACCAGCGCAAAGATCAACGCGAAACCCAGCATCACGGGAATCTGAACCGCGCCAAACAAGAGCACGTTCCGCACGCCTTCCCAGAGGTTGGTGTCCTGCAAAGCGCGCCCGTAGTTTTCCAGTCCCACGTAGGTAGTACCGCCCACGAGGCGCGTGCGATACAGGCTCAAGTTCAGCGAGTAGATCAGGGGGTACACCAAGAAGATCACGAACCCGATGAGGAAAGGTGCTAAAAAGAGATAGGGAATACTGTTGCGCTTGAACCGTCGCCAGGAGCGTGAGGCGGGACGGGGCATACGCGCTGTCGTAGTGGCGACTGACATAGAATCACCTCTGATCAGAATACCGGGGCGGCGCGTCCGTGTCGAAGACACGCGCCGCCCCGGTATCTTTACTTTACCATGCTCAAGATTTTCCGTTCTGTACCTATGCGCTACCGCGAAGCATTATTGAACGGTAAAGCCTTGATCTTTGGCATAGGTGACGGACTTGTCTTGCAGTTGCTTCATGGCATCTTGAAGCGTGAGAGTGCCCGCCTT
The DNA here is from genome assembly GCA_017882055.1 of Thermoflexales bacterium. Lineage (GTDB taxonomy): Bacteria > Chloroflexota > Anaerolineae > Fen-1058 > Fen-1058 > JADGQE01. The sequence continues at coordinate 1,666 of JADGQE010000098.1, read as the reverse complement.
CACTTGAGTCAGCAAATCAGCGTACGTGGTATACACAAAGTCGGTGAACGGGCTCCACTGGAAGCTGGGATTCACTTGCTGCGCCGCTTCCGCCATCACCTGGTGGATCGCTTGCCCGCTCCAGTAATCATAGGGAACATCCGACCAGGCTTTGTTCGACAAAGTCGACTGCGTCACCGGGAACAGGCCAGCTTTATCGGGATTGGTGAGTTCCACCAGGGGTTTCGGATCGGTGTTCAGCCACTTGGCAAATTCGGCGGCTTCCTTCGCATGGGCGCTGGCTTTCGTCACGGCGATGGTCGATCCGCCGTAGTTGCCGTTGACCTTGTCGCCCGCCTTCCACCCCGGCATCAGGTAGACCTTCCACTTGCCCTTAAAATCAGGAGCGGAGCCAGAGATGAAGGTTCCCCAGGCGCCGGAGTTCCAGCACGCAATGGTGCCTTTGCCAAGCGCGGTGTTCCAGTCGTTGGAATACGTATCGATCGGAGCCAGGTTCCCCGATTTCAGCAAATCATCCCACAGCTTGGCCACACGCATGACCTCGGGCGAGGTGAAGTCGATCTTGATGTTGGTGCCATCCACCGTGAAGGGTTTGGCGCCCGACTGCCAGAGCATCCCCATGTACCAGCCTTGATCGGGAGTGAAGTTCGCCAGGTAGACATTCGGATCGGCCTTGTGCAAATCGGCCGCGGCCTTAGTAAACTCGTCCCACGTGGTCGGCACTTTGATGTTGTTCTTATCCAGAATCGCATTGTTGCAGAACATCACCAGCGGGCCGGCATCCTGCGGGTAAGCGTACACGCCATTGCCCTGAGAAACCTGTGACCAGGTCCACGGCACAAACTGGCTCTTAACGTCATTCGCGCCGTAATCGACCAGGTTGGCCAGCTGGCCGCGCGTGATATAGCTGGGCAGGTGCTGATACTCGATCTGGACGACATCGGGAATGTCGGAATTGGCTTGCAACGCCGTGTTCAGGGCGGCGTACTCCGTATTGCCGTTGCCCTTATTAATGTAGTTGACTTGGATGTTGGGGTGAGTGGCATTCCACTCGTTGACCTGATCCTGAATGCCTGGCACCCACGACCAGAAGTCGATCCCGACCGCGCCTGCGGCTAGGGGAATCTTGGTCGGTTCGGGGGTTGCTGTAGCCGTTGCGGTCGGCTGAGCCGGGGCCGCTGTCGGTTGGGCGGGCGCAGCGGTTGGCTGTTCTGGCGCTTTGGTCGGCTGAGCCGGTGCGGCGGTCGGTTGAGCGGGCGCAGCCGTCGGTTTAGCTGGAACCGCAGTCGGCGGTGCGGCCGGTGGGACTGGAGTCGGTGTAGCACAAGCAGCTAATAGCAAGGCGATAATCAACGTTACGAACACGAGCGACTTTTTCATCTTTTCCTCCTGAAGGAAGTGATTTCTCGAGCTGGGGCCTTTGGGGAGACGATCCCGTGTGGTCAGCCTTTCACATTATAAGGTGGTTGCCCCGGCGCGTCTTGTCACGAAGCGGGATGTTTCTGACGATTTCCGAGATTCTGGAAATGCGCCACCAGCTCGGAAATTATCAAGAACTTCTCGCTTTTACTCACCTTTCGGCCATTTTGGACGCCGTTTTTCGAATTAATGTGAGCACAGATCGTGAAATGCCTTGGTTTTTAGCTGAATTGAAGCGGGTTGACCG
>JADGQE010000454.1 GCA_017882055.1 Thermoflexales bacterium | reverse complement strand
AAAACGTGCGTCACCAGTGGTTCACCTTGCTCGACACCTTCACCACGCTGGTTGAAGTAAATGCCACGTTTGAATTTCCACGTGATCAGAAGGACGCCAAATTCCTCGCGTGCGCGCTGGCCGCCAAGGCCGAGTTCTTCAGACAACATCACACCGGCGCCTCTCACGCTGAGGCTGAATCATGTGACCTCAGCGTGTGCTGAGCCCGGCCCAGCGATTTCGGTAACATCCTTTCGTGAGGAAACGAATCCATTTCGGTAAGCTTTATTGGTGAGGAAACGCGGGGTGAAATAGAGGCCATATCAATCTGTGGCTGCTGGCAAGCTGGCGTCGCTTTAGATGCAATACTGTTTAGTTAGCGGGCCGGGCTCCCACGCCCGGCGGCACACTTGCACCCACTGCGTGCAGTGCGGTGTGGGAGCCGCCTCTGCAGTCTTATCTAAACCGTATTGGCTTTAGATGACGCCCAACTCCTTGCCCGCTTTCTGGAATGCTTCCAGTCCTTGTTCCAGATCACTCGCCGAATGCGCGGCGCTGATCATCACGCGGATGCGGGCCGTGCCCCTGGGTACGGTCGGGAAGACGATGGGCATGGCGAAGAGGTTATGCTCGAACAGCTTGCGGCTGAACTGTTGCGCGACTTGATTCTCGCCCAGCAGCACGGGCGTGATCGGCGTTTCGCTCCTGCCGGTGTTGAAGCCCAACTTCTGCATTTCGGCCTTGAAGAGCTGGGTGTTGGCCCACATGCGATCCACCAGTTCAGTTGATGCTTCCAGCAAATCGATTGCCGCAAGGCAAGCGGCGGTATCCGCCGCCGTCACGGCACTGGAGAACAGGAAGGGCCGCGCGCGCTGGCGTAGATAATCGACGATGACTTGCTTGCCCGCAATCGCGCCGCCCACAACGCCGAAGGCTTTCGAGAACGTCGTGATTTCGATGTCGAATTTGCCGTGCAGCCCGAAGTGATCGACGATGCCGCGCCCGCCATGGCCCAACACGCCTTCGCCGTGCGCGTCGTCGACCATCGTCATCACCCCGTATTTCTCGGCTACCTCATACAGTTTGTCGAGCGGCGCGACGTCGCCGTCCATGCTGAACACGCCGTCGGTAATGAGCAGGCCGCGTCGATACTGCGCTAAGTTCTCCTTGATCAGTTTATCGGCGCTGTCGGGATCGCAGTGATCGTAGATCAGAATCTTCGCCCCACTCAGGCGGCAACCGTCGATGATGCTGGCGTGATTCAGTCGATCGGTGAAGAGCACATCTTCTTTGCCGACCAGCGGGCCAATCGCCGCCTGATTGGCGGTGAAGCCGCTCTGCACGTACAGGGCATCGTCGACGCCTTTGAACTTCGCCAAACGCTTTTCGAGTTCGAGATGCAGATCAAGCGTGCCGGCGATCGATCGGACGGCCGCCGGGCCGACGCCGTACTTTGTGATCGCTTGCTGTGCGGCGGCTTTGAGTTTGGGATGATCCGCCAGGCCGAGATAGTTGTTCGAGCAGAAGTTCAACACCTGCTTGCCATCGACGATGATCCACGCGCCCTGCGCGCTGCCGATGGTGCGAATGGTATTGAAGAGTCCCTGATCTTTCAGCGACTGAATTTCAGTGGTGAGCCAGTTGAGTTTGTCGGATGTCATGTGCTGCACTCCATTTTGCTTCTAAAGCGCTGTGCCTCTGAAGTTCGATACGATGTTTGTCCTATCAAGCGGCCTTCAGTGCATCACGAATTGCATTCAGCAGCCCGCCTTCGACGGCGCGGATTGCATTGCCGATCGCGCCGGCGACTGCCGGTGCTTTTGATCGGCGGTGGCCGACGAAGATCAGCCCGTCAATGCCCAGCACGGGTGCTGCCCCAAGGTTGGCGTAATCGTGTTGCGCCTGCAATTGGTTGACGAGGGTGGCGAGCTGCTCGTTGGCAGGATCGGTTTCTTCGATCTGTTTAAGCAGCCCGGTCACCAGACCCTCGCCCAGCTTCAGCGCGATGTTGCCGGTGAAGCCGTCGGTCACGATGACATTCGCCAGGCCCTGCGGTAATGCAAAACCTTCCACGTTGCCGATGAAGTTCAGGTCCGAGGCTTGCAGCAGCGCATAAGCTTGTTGGCCGATCGCGTTGCCTGTGTTGGGGGCTGATCCGTTGGACAGCAGCCCGATCAGTGGATTGGTGATCCCGATCACCCGCTCCACGTACAGACTGCCCATGATGGCAAATTGCAGTATATTCTGAGGCTGGACTTCGGTGTTGGCGCCGGCATCGATGAGATAAGTATCGCGGAAACCGAGATAGGGCACAATGAGGCCGGGTCGATCGACACCAGGCAGACGGCCCCATGTAAACAGCGCGGCGGCCAGGCCCGCCCCGGCCTGGCCCATTGAGATGACGGCCTCGGCGTGGTCTTCGTGAACCAGCTCGCAGCACACCACGATCGATGCATCCTTTTTCTGGCGAACAGCCAGCGTCGGATCTTCGTCCAGCTCGATCGTTTCCGGCGCGTCGACGATGTCGATCGCCAGACCGTCTACCGCGTGACGGCTGAGGGATGCTTCGATTTGCTCTGATTGGCCGACGAGTGTAAGTTCGATCGGATGCTGGCGCGCACCGAGGATTGCACCGGCAATGATTTCATCCGGCGCATAATCGCCGCCGGACGCGTCTATGGCCAATCGAATGCGGGGCATGCGGCTCCTCCCGGGGAGAAACCTGGTTTGTCCAACCAACCAGGTTTCTGATAGGATAGAGTCTATCATCGCGCCGATCTTTCGTCAAACGTATACGCTGCGTAGCAATGACGAGATCGAGATTCTCGTTAGCATTACGCTGGCTTGAATCCACTTCAAGGAGTTGCTCAGGGGGCCCTATGCGCCTATACTAACAGCTGCCGAGAACAAAAATCAAGTGGTGAAAACTCAGCGAGTGCGAACCATTTTCGCAAACGTTTAATAATAGCCTCTTTTGTGAGGCTGGTGCGTATGATAGGCCTGGCGAAACGGAGTTACAGGAGAAATTTGGGCTGTGCGAGGCTAGAGCAAATTCCAGTTTCGTTTACGGTCGTGTCATTCCGAGCGGAGCGACGCCTGGCGGCCCACCGGCGCACTGCGCCGGACATGGGCGGAATCTCTACCA
>JADGQE010000453.1 GCA_017882055.1 Thermoflexales bacterium | reverse complement strand
GTCGTCAGATCCATGATTGTAGTTCCTTGATCGAGATTCGATCAAGGAAACTGCAATCCGACCTACTCGGCAAGTCGCTGTTTCGCCCATGTCACCGTTACAGGGACACTACCGGAAATTGCTCGACCGGGCAAATCAAGAATACTTATCGGCGCGAAAGAGATCGTCGAGAAATCCCCCGCTATGATTGAAGTCATTGGCAACGTACTTCAAGCTGAATGCAAGTCGCTTTATGGCTGAAACAAGTGCCAAGAATCTCTTCTTCATCAACCCCGGAATCTAACCTTCGATAGATGACAGGCTGCCTGGTTTACGGCTATCATGAAGCACAGTAAACCGGGACACTGCGTATGCCAACCTCAAGCGCAAATCGAGGCATCGGCCTTTGGGATTGGACCTTATCCAACTAAGGTCGGAGTCGCTGATTTTACTTTCGGCGCTCGACAGCCGGGCCACTTAGCGAGTATGCTGTTTCCTAACGCGGCTGACCGGTATCACCTGACCCGATCGAACTCATGGACACGGACTTATGATGGCGACAATACAATCACCCGTCTGGGAACACACCCTGCTTTCATTCGCGCACGAAGCCCGGCACTCGGCGACGATGTTCCTGCCGAAACCCGTCGCGGACGAACATCTGCTCGATCGCGCGTATGCGCATTGCGACGCAATGACCGCCGCACATAGCCGATCGTTTTACATCGCCTCTGGCTTGCTGCCCATCGCCAGGCGCCGCGCCGTGCGTGCTCTATACGCGTTCTGCCGCACCACGGATGACATCGTCGATTGCTACGACTGCGATGCACGGGCTTCGCTAGCCGCCTGGCGAATCAAAGCCATGTCGTCACAGCCGTCGATGAGCGATATGGTAGCCGTTGCCTGGGCCGCTGCGCGATCGCAGTATCATATTCCACCGCGCTACGCCGAGCAGCTGATCGACGGTGTGGCGCGCGATCTGGTTCAAAAGCGTTATCAGACTTTCGATGAATTGGCCGCGTATGCATATGGGGTGGCCTCGACGGTCGGGCTGATGAGCATGCACATCATCGGCTTTGCAGGACCTGAGGCAATTCCTTACGCGATCAAACTCGGCGTGGCACTGCAAATCACCAACATTCTGCGCGACGTCGGCGAGGATTGGCACTCGGGCCGAATGTATCTTCCCGCCCAGGAACTGACCGCCTTCGGGCTAACCGAATGGGATATTGCCATTGGGAAAGTCGATCGACGCTGGCGCGATTTCATGCGTTTTCAAATCGATCGCAATCGCCGCCTGTACGACGAAGCGCGGCCAGGCATTGCGCTGCTGAATCGTGACGGACGTTTCGCGGTGGCAGCCGCAGGCGAACTGTACCGCGCGATCCTGACCGACATCGAAGCGCACGATTACGACGTGTTCACGCGCCGCGCGCATGTGCGCGGCCTGCGCAAGTTGAGCAAACTCCCGGCAATTTGGTGGCACACTCGATGAGCGACACACTCTATGACTACATCCTTGTCGGCGGCGGCGCGGCCGGCCTGAGTCTAGCCTATCAGCTGATTCACAGCCTGCTCGGCGATCGATCGATTTTGATCATCGAGCCAGACGCCAAGGATCGCAACGACCGCACTTTCTGCTTCTGGTCAAATCGCCCCCTGCCGTTTGACGACATTGCGTATCGCGCCTGGCGCCAGGTCCGATTGGTGAATGAAGATTCGGCCAGCACGATCGATCTGCGCGACTACCATTACGAGATGATTCGCGGCCTCGACTTTTACCAGTTTACGCACGATGAACTAGCTCAGCGCCCGAACGTGACCTTCATGCGCGGCGTCGTCGACCGAATCGAAGATGGCGTTGAGGGTGCGAGCGTTGTCGTCGGAGGCCAGTCGTTTGCGGGCCGCTGGATTTTCGACAGCCGCTTCCGCGTCGCGAAGTTCAAGCCGGATCAGACCCGGTATCATTACCTGCAGCAGCATTTCAAAGGCTGGCTGATCGAAACATCCGAGGCCGCTTTCGATCCTTACGCTGCCACCATGTTCGATTTCCGCACACCACAGAAAAACGAACTGCGTTTCTTCTACGTACTGCCGCTGTCCGAACATGAAGCTTTGATCGAATTTGTTTTGCTCAGCCCTGAAAAATATGATCAGGCGCTGCGCGACTACGTTGAAAACGCGCTGGGGATCAAGAACTATCGCGTCGTGGCAACCGAAGGCGGCGTCAGCCCGCTCACAGACTTTCCATTTGAGCGGCAGGCCGGCCAACACAGCATGACTATCGGAACGCCGGGCGGACGCGTCAAGCCGTCATCGGGCTATGCCTTCACGCGCATTCAAAACGACTCCATAGCGATCGTGGAGTCGTTGATCAAAACGGGGGAGCCGTTCGATGTCCCGGCTGATTCGCGCCTCTATCGCCTATGCGACGCGCTGCTGCTGGACATCATGTCGCGCCATGGCGAGATGCTCCAGGCGATCTTTGCGACGATGTTCAAGCGCAACCCGATTGATCGCGTCTTCCGCTTCCTGGATGAAACGGCTTCGGTGAGAGACAACATCGCGCTGATCGCGTCAATGCCTCCCCGCCCGTTCTTGGCGGCCTTGTTTCGATTGAAAGTGCTGTACCCGATTCAGAGAATATTCAACACCAAATCGCCACGCCGTGTGTCAAAACATGGCGGGGTGCGAACAAATTCTTTACAGGAGTAAAGCATGTCTTCCCATCCTACTGCACTCGTTATCGGCGCCGGCATCGGCGGCATAGCCACCGCGGCGCGCCTGGCCCGCAGCGGCTATCAAGTCACCGTACTGGAAAAGAACTCCCGGCCCGGCGGTCGCTGCGATCAAATTATCCGCGACGGCCACCGTTTTGACATCGGACCGACGCTGTTTCTGATGCCCGCAGTGTTTGCCGACACTTATACCGCGCTCGGCGAACGCATGGCGGATCACCTCGATCTGCGCCGCATCGATCCGACGTATCGCATTCGCTTTGACGACAATACGCTGATCGCGCTCACGAATGATCTGACCAAGTTGCAACCCCAACTCGAAGCGATTGAGCCAGGCAGCTTCGGCGGCTTGCTGCGCTATCTCAGCGAAGGCGAGCAGAACTATCGGCTGTCGCTCAAGCATTTTGTC
>JADGQE010000097.1 GCA_017882055.1 Thermoflexales bacterium | reverse complement strand
GTGTGATGCCGGTTGCCTGATGAACATCGCCGGCGGTTTGAAGAAGATCAATTCACCTGTAAAAGCGCTGCACTTAATTCAAGTGCTCGCTGCTCAAGGCTGACGGCTGGAGATCTCGATGAGCAACATACCTACGCATATCGACTTCCGCTCGAACGTTCAGCACGTGCCGCCGCATATGCCGCCTGCGGTCCGGAAGGCCACGACAAAGTTTCTGGGCAATCGCGCCGATGTCGTCAATCAATTGGGAACCGATCGATGGGAAATGCTGCGCCAGGCAGGTCACGAGATTCGCCTGCACGCGATCAATCATCTCGATCACTATCTAACCCAACTTGAAGAGCAGGTGACGCGAGCAGGAGGGCAGGTGCATTGGGCGCGCGATGCCACCGAAGCCCGATCGATCGTGCTGCAGATCGCACGCGAGCATCACATCAAGCGCGTGGTTAAAGCGAAGAGCATGGCGACGGAAGAGATCGACCTCAATCACGCCTTGCAAGAGGCCGGTATTCAGGCACTGGAGACTGATCTGGGCGAGTACATTGTGCAGCTAGCGGGCGAGATGCCCTCGCACATTATCGTGCCCGCAGTGCATCTGACCAAAGAAGACATTGCTGATCTCTTCCATCAGAAGCTCGGCGTTGATGCAGCGCCTGAACCGACAGCCCTCACCGCGATTGCCCATACAAAGCTGCGCGAAGAATTTTTGTCGGCCGATATGGGCGTGTCGGGCGCGAATTTCATGGTGGCTGAAACCGGCACGATCGTACTGGTGACGAACGAAGGCAATGGCCGCATGTGCAGCACCTTGCCGCCTGTCCATGTCGCCATTGCGGGCATCGACAAAGTGGTACCCGATATGGCGAGTCTCACGGTGTTGTTGAAGTTGCTGGCGCGCAGTGCCACCGGCCAAAAGATTTCAACCTACACATCCTTTATTACGGGTCCGCGCCGCGTGGATGGTGAGAATGGTCCGCAAGAATTTCACCTCATCCTGTTGGACAATGGCCGTACACGCATTCTGCAAGATGAATCTGCGCGCGAGACGCTGTTGTGTATTCGCTGCGGCGCGTGCTTAAACGTGTGTCCGGTCTATAACCAAGTCGGTGGGCATGCTTACGGCTGGGTGTACTCCGGCCCGATCGGCGCCATCCTCTCGCCGCAACTCTTGGGCACATCGGTCGCCGCTGATTTGCCGTTTGCGTCATCACTATGCGGCGCGTGTGGCGATATCTGTCCGGTCAAAATACCGATTCCGAAAATCTTGCTGCATCTGCGCCATCGAGTCGTCGAGGGCGATGCCGTGGAACCCGCGACCACTTCGCCGATTATTCAAGCCGGCGTGCAGGCAGGCGCGATGGCGCTTGGCACACCCTGGCTGTACCAATTGGGATCGCAACTGCTGCGCCTCGTCGAGAAACCGTTGCAGCGCGGCGATTGGTTACCTAACCTGCCACCGCCCGCGAATCGCTGGACGATGGTCCGGCCTTTCCCGGCCTTCAACGCCGATTTTCGCACGTGGTGGGAGCGACGCGTGGGCAAGCCGCGCACGAATAAGCGCCTGCGCAATCTCGCGCTGGCTGTGATCGCGATCGAGGCGCTGTTGTTTGTGGGGTGGTTGTTGCTACGGAAACGCAAGAGATGAAGGATGAGGGATGAGGGATGAAGGATGAAGTCAACGCGTGATGAATTGCTAGACAAGGTACGTGCCGCTTTGAAGCGCGACGTGAATTCGATCATGCCCGGTGTGCCGTCGACGGCTCGGATCTCACCGCGCTCGACGGGTGATGCCGAGGCTGAACGGAGTCTGTTGTTCGCCGAGATCGAAAAACTGGGCGGAAAAACACGGCGGCTGACCCATAGTGCGAATTTGAAAGATGCTTTGCAAGATTTGATGCGTGTCGAAGCCATCAAAAAGGCGACGTTGTGGCAAACGACCGATTTGAAAGAGCTGGGCATCGAAGAAATCTTAACGTCAATCGGCGTTGAGATCGTTTCGCCCTATGCGTCCAATCGGGTAGTGGCCGAATGCGATCTGGGCATTACGGGCGCCGATTATGCCTTGCCCGAAACGGGCACGCTGGTGTTACGATCTTCGATCGAGAAACCACGCACGGTATCGCTATTGCCTCGGGTTCATCTGGCCATCATTCGTCCGAATATCCCGCGTGCCGATTTGCATCAAGTTTTCGATGAAGTCAAACGTGATGGCTACTTTGTGTTTGTCACCGGACCCAGCCGCACGGCCGACATCGAGTTGACGTTGACGATAGGGGTCCATGGCCCTCAGGCTTTGCATGTCTGGGCGATCTGATGATACAGTCTCCTCGAGAAGTGAAGGATGCAACCCTTTTCCTGTTGGCGGATGGACTTCCTTAGTTTTCTCAATTGGTTATTGACAGCATCATTTTTCTATGCTAATATGTTATCGATGCCATATGGTATCCATACCATACCGCCGCGCAAGTGTTTCACACTGAATTTCGAGTTCAAGAGTAACGCAATGGCTACTATCCATAGTGTAGCCAAATGAGTGGGTGGTCGCCCATCGCTGGTTGGCGAGAATGGCACCGGCAAGTCCCGGTTAATGAAAGTGCTTTCCGATGTGCACAACAAAGACGCCGGCCGCATTGTCAATCAGGGCAAAGAAGTTGAAATCCCAAACCCCCGCGCTGCCCACGAACCAACCTGTTTCTTAACGAGATCACAGATTAGGGAGAACAGGTGGTAGACTACGACAAACCCGACGTCAACCGTTTACTGAAGGCTTTCCGGCACCAGGAGGCCGATCGCCTGCCCCATATTGAATTGTGGGTAACCAGTCAAGCGGTCTACGAATACGTCCTAGAATGCAAGCTCACTTATGCGATAGGAGATGCGGCCGAAGGGGGGCAGTCGATCACGCCGGAAGATGACGTTGAGTTTGCTCAGCGGCTGGGGCAAGATGCCGTGCTATGCAACTTCAACTGGCGTCCCAACAACGTATTTAGGAAAGCCGCCGATGGAACGCGGCATTACATCGATGGCTCAGTAAAATCACTGTCTGACCTCGATGGCTTGGAACCTCCTACGCCCCTGGATGAGCAACTGCGTTATCTCGAACGCTATCTGCGTGCCGCACAAGGCACCGGTGTGGGCATCATCGCCAATCTGACTTCTTTCTTCGATAGCGCTTTGCTCGCTATCGGTATGACTGACGCCATGTATATGTTCCACACGAATCGTCCCTTGCTTGACAAACTGATGGATATCCTGCTCGATCATCAGGCGCAAGTGATGCGAGCAGTGTGCGATCGTTTTGGCAATGATCTAGCATTGGTCATGGTCAACGACGACATTGCCTACAATACCGGATTGCTGATCCACCCCAGGATGTTCATGCAGATCTTTCCCCAGCGCATGCAGCGGCTGATCGCACCGGCCAAGGCGTGCGGAAAACTGGTGCTGATGCACACGGATGGCAAGCTGGATAACGTTCTGCCAATCCTCCATGATGTTGGAATCGATGTGAATCATCCCGTTGAACCGGAGTCCAATGACATCTTCGAAGTCAAAAAGAAGTGGGCCGGCAAAATGGCCTTTGTTGGCAACATCCACACTCCGCTGCTTGCATACGGCAGCCAGGATGAAATCGAAGAGCGAGTCAAAGAATACTGCATCAAATTAGCTCCGGGCGGCGGTTACGTGCTTGGATCATCGACTAGCATCATGGCCGGCATTCCGCCTGAGAACTTTATGAGCATGATCCGGGCCGTGCATAAGTATGGCCGATATGGCTCTTTGGGACAGGTGGCAGTCAAGAGCAAACTAGAGTAGATGTTTGGCGTATAAGATCCAATTTCTGAAGTCCGTGGACAGGCAACCGTAGGAATTGCCTAGCAGACGGTTCCAATGGTCCCATCTAAGGAGAAACGACTATGACAACCCTGGCAACAAGATTCAAAAAAGTGCAGCTGGCACCGCAGGTCAGAGACATCCTTCCGCCTCTAGTCGGGCTGGTTCTCATTACGGCGGTGATCGGGATCCTTGCGCCTACGTTCCGGCAATGGGCCGCCATCGCCAACGTTTTTGAGAATGCTTCCATACTGTTCATCATGGCTACCGGCATGACCGTAGCGCTTATTGCCAACTGCCTGGATCTATCCGTCGGATCCACCTACGCCTTAGTGTCCGTCGTCACAGGGCAATTGCTGATCAATCAGGTACCGGTGCCCTTGGCCGTCTTAGGCGGGCTGGTCGCCGGCATCCTGTGCGGTGTAGTCAATGGATTGATTGTTACCCAGACCGGCATCCCGGCTTTGATTGCCACTCTGGGCACCCAATTGGCGTTCCGCGGCGTTGCCAATATGATCGGCGCAGCTGTCGATATGTCTCGCTTCCCGCCCGAGTTCGACATATTGGGATCAGGCACCTGGGGGCCGGTGATCAACTGCATCATCGCGTTTGGAGTTGTCTGGTTCTTCTTGAACAAGACCAAGCTGGGTTTTCACGCCTTTGCCATCGGTGGCAACGAAGAGGTGGCTCGATTGGCGGGCATTCCAGTGAATCGCAATAAGATCATTTACTACGCCATTTGTGGGCTCATGGCCGGATTGGCCGGCATTGTGTATACAGCGCGTGTGGACATGGCTGCCGTGAATCGCGGCCAGGGTATGGAACTCTGGGCTATCGCGGGAGTCGTGGTCGGCGGCACCAGCCTGGTCGGTGGTGTGGGTAGTGTGGTCAAGACCATCATCGGTGTGCTGATCATTAGCGTTTTGCAGGCCGGGATGATTCATCTGCACGTGCCATCGTTCTGGCAGCAGGTGGCCACCGGTGCCCTGATCATTGTGGCCGTCTGGCTGGATTTCCTACAGAGAAAAACCAGAGCGTAGGGTGTATTAAAGGATTACGATCTGGGCATTTTCCCAATTCTCACGCTATTCTCGGACGGAAACACCTCGAGCGCAATAGGCTGGTCTATCCTTATTCGGACTGGCGAGGCAATTCCTTCTATGCCGCTGATAGGCATTGTCCCTAGGACAGATGTTACAGACCGCTTGAGGAAAAATGCGATTGATGGGAGGTGAGGCTTATTGAGGACACGCCTAAATGCATAACCTTAACTTGTCCGTAAACCTTGAAACACTTACTCAGGAGGAAAGATGAAACACTCACGTGTATGGCAAGCAGTTCTCGCATGTGTAATTCTAGCTTCGCTGGTGCTGTCTAGCTGTGCTGCACCTGCAACGCCCACCCCCGCGCCCGCTACAAAGGCCCCGGTGGCCACTACGGCCCCGGTAGCTACTGCGGCCCCGACCGCCGCGAACCCGGCGTCCATCACCATTGCTTACTCGGGCTATGCGACGAGCAACGATTACTGGAATGGCTTGGGCAAGGCAGCGGCGGCGGAAGCAGCGGCGAAGGGTGTGAAGTTTGTGGATCTGACGACTGAGACGCAAGACGCCTCGGCGCAGAAGCAGGCCATCGACACCGTCATCACTCAGAAGCCGTCGGCCATCATCATCGGCTCGGTGGATCCGAATGTCTTCAAGGACACGATTGCCAAGGCCAAGGCGGCGGGCATTCCGATTCTGGCGGCGGACACCGCCATCGACGATCCGTACATCTCGGCGCTGGTACAGACCGACAACCTGGCGACGGCCCAGGCGCTGGGCGACTACATCTGCAAGCTGCTGAACGGCGCGAAGGGGACGGCGCTGGTGATGGCGGGCACGGTGGGTCACCAGACGGGTGATGCTCGCCAGAAGGGTGTGGCGGACAAGCTGGCGGCCTGCGGTGAAAACGTCATCAAGCAATACGGTGATTGGGATGAGAACAAGAGTGTCCAGATCTCGACGGACACCATGACCGCCAATCCGGACCTCAACGTCATCTTTGCCCCGTTCGACCCCGGCGCCGCCGCAGTAGCCTCGCTGGTGAAGCAGAAGGGGATGACGAGCAAGATCATGGTCTTCGGCATTGATGGGTTACCGGTGATGTTTAAGGCCATCAAAGCCGGTGATTCAGTGGCCACCATGAAGCAGGACAATGTGCGCATCGGCACGGAAACCGTCGATGACGCCATTGCCATTCTGAACGGCCAGCCGGTTAAAACGCCGGACCTCATCCCTGGCATCCTGATCGACAAGACTAATGTGGGTAAGTATTTGCCGTAAAGGCAAGTAAGAACAACAGGTCTGAGTATCGTCCTGAAAGGCGATACTCAGCCTGGAGGGCCTGCGAGGTTCTGGTTTTAAAGCAATAGGGACCCCGCCAGGCCCTCAACACAGTTTGACCTCAGGGCAATTGCCCTGAGCGATGGTAGAAACATTGAAGGTCTGCGGCTCGATTCTTGATTAAGGAGGATGGGTGATGGGCAGCTCATCGAAAGACCAGTATGTTGTTGAAATGAAAAATATCGTCAAAAAATTCCCTGGGGTTTTGGCCCTGGATCATGTGAACTTTCAGATTCGACCGGGGGAGGTCCACGTGCTTCTGGGCGAGAACGGAGCCGGGAAAAGCACCCTGATCAAGGTATTGAGCGGCGCCTATTTGGCCGATGAAGGCGAAATTTACATCGAGGGGCAGAAAGTGGATATCAAGTCCCCGCACACAGCCATTGAGCAGGGTCTTCGATTCATCTACCAGGAGCTCAGTCTCGTCAAGGACCTTGATATTGCCCGGAATATGTTCCTCGGCATGGAACCGATGCGATCGGCCCGTCTGGGCTTGGTTGACTGGACGAAGTTATACGCGCAGGCCGGCGAACTCTTGCAGCGATTCCACATCGATCTGGACCTGCATAAAACGGTCGGGCGGCTAAGCGTCACGCAGCAGAAAATAGTCGAAATAGCCCGAGCACTGACCACCCAAGCCAAGTTAATTGTTCTGGACGAGCCGACCGATGTGTTGGAAGATCAATCACGGCATGACTTGTTTGAAGTGATCCGACGCCTCAAGCTAGAGCACGGGATCAGCTTTGTCTATATCTCCCATCGGTATCGCGAAGTCCATGAAGTCGGCGATCGGGTCACTATTCTGCGAGACGGCCAAAACGAAGGCACCTATGATGTGAAGGAGTTGGACTTTGACGCCATGATCGAACACATGATCGGCGGTCAACTCAAGAAGCAATATCCTGATCTTACGACGCCCTCGCAGGATGAAGCGCTTCGTGTTGAAAATTTGTCACGCAAGGGTGTTCTCAATGGCATCAGCCTGACAATCAAAAAGGGTGAGATCCTCGGCGTGACAGGTTTGATGGGCGCCGGCAAGACGGAACTGGGTCGGGCCATTGCGGGTGCCGACTCCTTGGACTCTGGTGACATCTATGTTCATGGACAAAAAGTCAAATGCGCTAACCCGGAACGTGGGATCAAAAACGGTATTGCCTATCTGCCCGAGGACCGAAAGGTCCTGGGCTTGATCCAGGCCCACAGCATACGCAGCAATTATGCGTTGCCCAGTTTGGATCGGTTGAGTGTCGCAGGTTTGGTGCAGCATCACCGGCTTGATCAAGAAGCACAAGAGTATATGATGAAGCTGAGCGTCAAGGCGCCCAGTATGAACACCTACGTGAGGCAGCTTTCAGGCGGGAATCAGCAAAAAGTGGTGGTGGCCAAGTGGCTGGGCGCCCATGCCAAGGTGCTTATTTTCGATGAGCCTACGCGTGGCATCGATATTAACGGCAAACGCGAAATCTATCGCGTGATGGAAGAACTGTTGGAGCAGGGGGTGGGCATTCTGATGCTCACATCCGATTATACGGAAGCACTCGAAATGAGCCATCGAATCATCGTCATGCGGCGAGGAAGCATCTGCAAAGAATTCAAGCGCGGCGAGCCCCAAGAGACAGACATTCTGCGTGAGGCCATCGGCGAAGTGGATGGAGTGAAAGTTTGAGTATTTCCAGATCCAGGTAGTTTGGCGCGTCAACTGTCTTTGGGGGGCACGCCGTCGATGCTCTAGCGACATGTTAGCTGCCCTATTATTCTGCCCGCATTTGATAGCACTTATTCGAGATCGAGAAACGACCAGATGGCTACTATCCATGATGTAGCAAAACGCGCAGGCGTTGCGTCTATTACGGTCTCCCGCATCATTAACCACTCGGGCTATTTCAGCCAGGAGAAGCGCCAACGCGTGGAAGCGGCGATTGTCGAGCTAGGCTATGTCCCTAATCGATTGGCGCGTGGCCTGCGCTCAAAACGGACCAACATCCTGGCGCTGGTTTTGACCGACATCACCAATCCGTTCTTCACGACTTTGGCGCGGGGCGTAGAAGATGCCGCCAGCGACGCTGGATTCATCGTCATATTCTGTAATACGGATGAGTCCGAAACTGAAGAACAAAAATATCTGCAAGTGTTATTGCAACAGCAGGTGGATGGAATTCTATTGGTCCCCACGCGGAGTACGTCCGATTCAATCGAATTCATTCAGAAGCACGGTACGCCGGTAGTAGTGCTCGATCGCCGGCTGCCGTCCAACGCAAAAGTCGATGTGGTGCGTTGCGAAAGTGTGGACGGAGCCTATCGGCTGGTTCAATTGTTGATCGGCCTGGGACATCGGCAAATCGCAGTCTTGAGTGGTCCCAAGATCGTCTCGACCGCCGAAGATCGGGTGATCGGGTATCGCCAGGCGATGGTGGAAGCGGGGATCGACGAGCGACTGCAGCTGGTGTCTTACGGCGCGTTCACGCAATCCAGCGGCTATGAGATGGCGCAGCAGGTGCTGAACGTCAACCCGCGACCGACGGCCTTGTTTGCGGCTAACAACCTTATCGCGATCGGCGTTCTTAAGGCGGTGCGGGATGCCGGCCTGCGTGTACCGGAAGATATTGCGATGGTTAGCTTTGACGATCTCCCGGCGAATCTACTCACCTCGCCGTTTTTTACCGTTGCTGTTCAGCCTGCGTATGAAATGGGGCAAAGGGCCACGCAGTTGTTATTGGCCCGATTGACTGGCGAAGCCCCTGAGCATTGCCAGGAGGTCATACTGCCAACTGATCTCATCATACGCCAGTCAAGTGGTCAGGCGCGAAATTGAATTCGATTCACAGTTTTTTGCCATTGTTGGTAGCGATACGATAATAGATTTAAGAATAGGAGATGAGTCATGAGTACGCAACAAGCGGTTAACATTAAGCGCGATCTAAACAAAGACGATCTGATCGCTATCACGGGTGCGGGCGGTTTCATCGCCGGAGCCTTGACCCGTTACTTCCATGATCTAGGCTACACCCGCATCCGTGCGATTGATCGGAAACCACTCCCTGATTGGTACCAGCGTGTGCCGGGCGTCGAGTGCCTGTCTATGGATCTCAGTGAGAAAGACAATTGTATTCGGGCTGTCGAAGGCGCAGTGGAGGTGTATAATCTGGCGGCCGATATGGGCGGCATGGGCTTCATCGAGCACTTCCGCGTTGAATGTCTGCGCAGCATTTTGGTCAACACCAACTTGATCGAAGCGGCCTATCGGGCCGGCACCGATCGCTATTTCTACTCGTCGTCGGCCTGTGCTTACAACACGCTTTTGCAGCAAGACCCCAACGTTCGAGCGCTCAAAGAATCGGACGCTTACCCGGCGATGGCTGAGCGTGGTTATGGCTGGGAAAAACTCATGTCAGAAATGTTCTGCCAGGAATATTGGGTGGAGCGTGGCTTGAAGACCGCCATCGCCCGCTTCCACAACGTGTATGGTCCGCACGGCACGTGGGATGGTGGGCGCGAGAAGGCTCCGGCGGCGATGTGTCGCAAAGTGATCGAGGCCAAAGATACCGGTAAGCGTGAGATTGTCATCTGGGGCGATGGGCTGCAAACGCGCAGCTTCATGTATATCGACGACTGCACGCTGGGTATCGACCTGATCATGCATTGTGACAAATTGATCGCTACTCCGATCAATTTGGGATCAAGCGAATTGGTCTCGATCAATGCGTTGGTGAGCATCGTGGAAGAGATCGGCGGGATCAAACTCGAGCGGAAGTATGATCCGACGGCGCCACGCGGTGTGGCCGGGCGCAACAGCGATAACACCTTCATCCAGCAGGTTCTGAACTGGGAGCCGAGCACGCCACTCCATGAAGGTATGGCAAAGACGTATGCCTGGATCGAGCAGCAATATGCCGATCGAAAAGCTGGCAAGCGCACGGTCCGCGATCAGGCGTAAATGACTGATCGGTCAGCGGTGTGGGATCAGTGCAAAGTCAAGGCTGAGTCGCAAAGCACTGTAAACCTGAGGAGGGAAAATCAATCATGGGCAACGCAATTGGACTTGCAGATGCAGTTAAAAAATTTGAGCGGAACACACCGGCGATCGGGGTTTTTGTGGCCGGTGATCCGCGCATCGACGCGGACAGCCGCCTGCGCTGCCAGAACGTCGTCAAAATGGTGGCGGATGCGCTGGCCGATCGCGTTAAACAGCCAGACGGTTCGCCCGCGCGTGTGGTCTGGTCGCCGATTCTGGTCGATGGCGAGGCGCAAGCGGACATCGTCGCCAGGCAGTTTCAAGACGCGGGCGTCAAAGTGCTGGTGTGCACGCCGGATACCTGGGCCTTTCCGCAGCTCAGTGTCATTTCGTTGTTGCAACAATTCCCCAAAGATACCCCGATCAACTTCACGTGCGGCAACAGCGGCCCCAAGCCGGGTGTCGTGTTTGCGCATGCCATCAACGGTGCGCTGGCACAGTACGGACGATTGTCGCACTTGAATGTAGGCACGTGGCCCGACACCGGCCTGAACCCGCTGATGACCGAATCGACGGCTCAGGCGTTAACCGATTGGGCGGCGGCGGCGTTGACGACCCAGGCGTTGAAGGGCCGGCGTGTCGTCGTCTTTGGTCACGATTCGATGGGCATGGAAACCGCGCTGGCGCATATATTGCCCACACGGCAGCAGTTCGGCCTTGAAATCACGCGGCTGGATATGAAACTGCTGGCGGAT
>JADGQE010000452.1 GCA_017882055.1 Thermoflexales bacterium | reverse complement strand
TGCTCTTCACATCGCTTTGCTGCTCGCGGGCGTTCGTCCCGGCGACGAGGTGCTGGTGCCCACGCTCACGTTCATCGCCCCCGCATACGCGGTACGTTACGTCGGCGCGCACCCGGTGTTCCTGGACGCCGATCCGCTGTACTGGCAACTCGACCCGTCCGCCCTCGCAACATTCCTCGACGACTCGTGCGACGCCGAGAGCGGTCGTCTTGTCAACAGATCGTCTGGTCGGCCGGTCACGGCAGTGCTGCCCGTCAACGTGCTCGGGCATCCGTGCGATATGGATCGCATCGTCGTTCACACCAACTTCACCAACAGCGTCAAGCAAGTCCGCATCATCACGCTCGATGATCTGCTGAAGCCCGACGGCCTCAATACGTTACGCGCCATCTTCGAACAGCCCGATTTCTTCAAGAGCGATCTGACGCCGGAGCAAGTCACGCGTGAGGCGGCTATGAAATTTGCGGGACTGGCTGATCAGTTGCGCGCCTATGGCGCTGATCCGCAAGCCGCCGCGCATTTTCTCATTCGCATTTTATTCTGCCTCTTCGCCGAAGATGTGCGCTTGCTGCCCAATCAAATCTTCTCGCGCATCGTCGAGCACGCCCGCCAGAAGCCTGCCACCTTTTGGCCGGCGGTGAAGCTACTGTTTGGGGCCATGGCTCAGGGTGGTCCCTTCGGCGTGGACGAGATCCCGCACATCGATGGTCATCTCTTCGACGATGATGCCGTGCTTGAACTTGATGGCAATGGGCTGGACATCCTCGCCAAAGTCGCCACGCTTGATTGGTCCAATATCGAACCGTCGATCTTCGGCACGCTATTCGTGCGCAGTCTCGACCCGGCGCTGCGCGCGCAGCTCGGCGCACAGTACACCAGCAAAGAAGATATTACGCTCATCGTCGAGCCGGTGCTGATGGCACCGCTGCGCCGCAAGTGGGCGACGATTAAACAGCAAGCGCTCGACCTGGCCGCGCAGCGCAAAGTGGCCACCGGCAAGAAAACCAAACTCGACAAACAGCTGCGCGATCTGTTGATTGGCTTTGCCACCGAACTTGCCACCATCTCAGTGCTTGATCCCGCCTGCGGCAGCGGCAACTTCCTGTACATTTCGCTGACGTTGCTGCTCGAACTATGGAAAGAAGTCAGCAATCTGCTGGCCGAGTTAGGGAACTGGAAGGAAATAATCATCCGAGTCCCTAACCCTTTTTCACCGCGAGAGACCACAAAGATCGCAAAAGAAGATTTCTCTTTGTGTTCTGTGCGTTCTTTCGTGGTCAATAAGCGCCTGCCCGCCATGGTTCATCTCTATCATCGGACGCTTTAATTTTTCCAGTTCCCTTAGACTTTCCACGGCTGATGCCTACGCCCGATGTCGCGCCCTCGCCGGCGCAATTGCACGGCATCGAGATCAACGAGTACGCCCACGAGCTGGCCCATACCACCATCTGGATCGGCTACATTCAATGGTTCGTGCAGAATGGCTTTGGCTTTCCGCCCGAGCCGGTCCTGCGCCCGCTCGATACCATCCAACAGATGGATGCGATTCTGGCCTTCGACAAAAAGGGCAACCCGATTGAGCCGACGTGGCCCAAGGCCGATGTCATCGTCGGCAATCCGCCGTTCCTGGGCGGCGGAAAAATTCGTTCTGAGTTAGGCGATGTGTACACCGAAGCGCTGTTTAAACTATACGGTGATCGCTTGCCGAATTTCAGCGACCTGGTGTGCTATTGGTTCGAGAAGGCGCGGGCGATGATTGAGCAAGGCACAGCCAAACGGGTCGGGTTGTTGGCGACGCAGGCGATTCGTGCCGGTGCGAGCCGCCGAGTGCTCGACCGTATTAAAGAGACAGGCAGTATTTTCTGGGCACGCTCAGAACAAGAGTGGTCGTTGGATGGTGCCGCTTTGCGGGTTTCTATGATCGGCTTCGACGATGGCGTTGAATCGCAACGGATGTTAGACAATCAGAACGTGAGCAATATCAATGCCGATCTGACAACATCGGTCGATCTTACTCGCGCAACGCTGTTAGAAGAGAATGCAACCATATGCTTTCAGGGTCCGTCACCCAAAGGCCCATTCGATATTGATGAGGAAATGGCACAGCGAATGCTTCAAGCGGCGCTTAATCCAAACGGACGGCCCAATAGTGACGTGGTGCGGCGTGTAGTCGGTGCAGCCGAATTAGTTCAAGGCACGTTCAATCGTTGGACAATTGACTTTGGACTAATGGCAAGCGAAGAAGCAGCAGCTTATATACTGCCGTTTGAATACTTGAAACACACTGTTTATCCAGTGCGTTCGAAGAACCGCCGTGCTTCATATGCTAAGAAATGGTGGCAATATGCTGAAGCGCGATCTGGTATGCGGGCAGCACTCGCAGGCAAACGTCGATTCATCGTAACACCACGCGTTTCAAAACATCGTTTCTTTGTCTGGCTACCTGTGGACGTGCTAGCCAATGATCGCACCTTTGTGTTTGCGCGAGACGATGACTATTTCTTCGGTGTTCTACAGTCGCGTCTTCACGAGGTCTGGTCACTGGCAACTTCATCACGACACGGGGTAGCAGGTGACATCGTGTACAACAACACGACTTGCTTTGAAACCTTTCCCTTCCCGTGGCCGCTCGGTCAAAAGCCGGTAGACAAGCTAAAGGTACAGGCAATTACACATGCGGCACAGGTGCTCAACAAGTTGCGCGATGATTTGAAATCGACCGATCCGCACTATGATACACTGACCAAAATGTACAACGAGAAACCAGAAGTGCTGATGATCGCACATCGGAGACTCGATGCTGTGGTGTTCGCGGCGTATGGTTGGCCGGTCGATCTCAGCGACGATGAAATTCTAGCGCGGCTGCTGGCACTGAATTTGGAGCGCGCAGAGTCGCCCGAAAACTGATGGGCCAATCTACGGCGGAGTTCAATACTCAATTGGAAGCCTGGCAGCGTGCCGGCCATCTGAGTCGCTTTATCGACATCGCGGCTGCTGAATCGTTGTGCAACCGCGCAGTGAAGCCGCTGCGGATTGTGCTTGGCGATGACGATCGATACTGGGTGACGACGCCGCGCATCGCGGCGGAGTTGGAGCGGTTGGGATATCAACTGGCGTAGAGCGAAATGTGTGAT
>JADGQE010000096.1 GCA_017882055.1 Thermoflexales bacterium | reverse complement strand
GTCTCGTTCACAGCATGGAACGACTGTGGGCGATACATGAGCGTGAAGGAGGGAATATCGGATAGGTAGATCTTGACCAATTCCGTATAGTCTGCCTTCAGCTTGGCGGGGTCGGTCAAAGTGGGGATCTCTTTGATCAACTTGTCGGCGGCCGGATTGCTGTATTGGCTCCAGTTGCCATTCCAGTTGCTCGCCATCCCATTGAATTCAGAGCTCATCAACTTGCGGATACGGCTCCAAGGCTGGGTGGGGCCAGCGCCGTCACTCCACATCATGAAGATGTCATAGCCGGCGGGGAGAGGTGTATCCGACTTGGTGACGACGGTTTGATACACGGACCATTCGGGGTAGTTGGTCGTAATATCAATACCGATCTTCTTCCCGGCGGCAGCAACCACTTCGATCGAAGCCTGCCAGTCGGACCAGCCATTGGGGGCGGTTGCTACGTAGGCAAGCTTTTTACCGTTGTAGGTGCGCCAGCCATCGGCACCTTTTTTGATACCGGCGTCATCCAGGATTTTATTGGCGCCTGCGATGTCGTTGCCCGCCCACTGCAAGTCCTTGACGGCAGCATGGTCATACGTGGCTTGCTCGCCATCGGTTGGGTTCATGAGTGAGCGCGGCACCTGAGCGAAGGTAGCCGATTGGTTGGTCATGGCGTTGGCAATGATCGTGGGATAGTCAACTGCCATGGCAATGGCCTTGCGCACCGCAAGCTGGTCCAAACCGTAGGACTTTTGGTTGAAGAAGGCGGTTGGGAGGCTTGCGCCAATGCCATACGGAGCATCGGGCAGGTAGGTGGAAATGGGCAGCCCATAGTTGAGCCACAACGTTTGAATATTGGAATTGAACTGCTGGCTGACATCCACTTCACCTTTTGCCAGAGCAACAGAACCGGCGGCGTTATCCTTAAAGATCGTATGCGCCAGGTACTTTGGAGCAGGCAGCTTGCCAAACATGCTGGCATCCTGGCCCCAGTATTTGTCATCACGAACGAGGACAACCTTTGACTCGTCAGCGAAGAATTTGCCATAGGGGCCGGAGTAAACGGCGTCGTCCGCGGGATCAGCCAACAACTTGGTGGCATCGCCGCCGACGCGCTTTTCCAGTGTTTGGGTCCAGGCTTTCTGGACGACATAGTTGGTGCTCACGTAAGCATTGACGAGCAGAGGATTGATCGCTTTGCCATCCGCACCCAGTTTGGCTTTGATCACAACCGTCTGGGGATCAGAAGCCGTGATGGTGTCGATGTAATCTTGATTGGCAGCGGCGAGAGGGGTCTTGTACTTGACAGCGGTGGCCCAGGTATAAGCAGCATCATCGGCGGTCACCGGGGTGCCATCGTTCCAATGGGCGGCCTTCTTGATCTTGAAGGTGAGCGCGGTCATCCCCGCGTCCCACTTATAGGGACCATCCGCCAGCAGAGGATACACCTTGCCATCGATCATGTCGAACAGGTACGGGGTTTCGAACATGGTGACGCGGGCGTTGTCCTGCTGGGCGATAGTCATCGCATTATTGTTGCTGTTGGAGTAAGGATTCCAACCGACAACCGCACCCCACTGTTGGCCATTGAAGTACAGTGTTTCGTTGCGGGGCAGAGTACCTGCCGTTATCGGCGCAGCCGTGGGCACCGGGGCCGCCACGGTTACTTGAACTTCCTTGGTGACTTCAACTTGCTGGGTCACAACTTTTGCCGGCACGGTAACGATCTGAGTCACCACGACGGGCGCGGCGGGCGTGGTCGCTGCCGGGGCGCAGGCGGCCAACACAATGCTAAGAACAACTAGCAGCTCAAGGGCGAGTAAAACATTGCGTTTCATCTTTGATACTCCTTAGTTGGTTGAGAATGGACTTCGTTATTCAGCACAAACAGCGGGCGGAAATTCGAAAGATGTGAATAGAGTGTCGGGGTTCCTCCTTTTTCTATTGCAAATCCGAACCGCAAGACTTGCGCACAACCAGTTCGGTCGGTAGGATAATTCGATGTGGTGCAGAATCGGGATGCTCGATCAAGTCGATGAGCATCTCAACAGCCGTGCTGCCCATTCGCACAGTCGGCTGCCGCACGGTCGTTAACGGTGGCTCGGAACGTTCCGCAAAGGGCATATCGTCGAAGCCAGCTAAGGCGATCTCTTCTGGAACACGCAGGCCTGCATCTCGGATGGCGCGCAGCGCACCAACGGCCATTATATCGCTGGCGACGAAAACCGCATCAGGCCGGCGAGGCAATAGCCGCTGCATCACCGAATACCCGCCCGCTTCGGTGAAATCACCTTCGACGATTAACTCCAGATCAACCGCCAATCCTCGATCATGTAAAGCCGCTGAGTAACCGGCCAGTCGATCGGCGCCGGCGATCATATTCTGCGGCCCCGTAATGGTCGCCACGCGACTGCGGCCTAATCGCAGCAAATGAGCCACCATTTTGCGGGCACCATCAAGATTGTCGGTATCCACGTAACTGACACGCGTATTGGTCGGATGACGGCCGACTAAGATAAAAGGCAGATCGCCTTCGGCCAACGCCTGCACCACGGGATCGTCCATCAGCATCGAGGCAACGATCGCGCCATCGATTAAGCCACTGTGCATGATCTGGCGAATCGTGCGGCGCTCATATTCGGGTTCGGCCAGCCACAGCATGACCGATTGATCGTTGGCGTTGCAGGCCGACGATACGCCTTGAATCAAAATTGGAAAGTAGGGATCAGTAAACAATGCTGATACGCCCATCGGGATGACCAAGCCCAGGACGCGAGTGCGACCCGCTGCCAGCCCCCGAGCGGCGGCATTCGGATGAAAGTTTACCTGGCGGACAATGGCCCAAACCCGTTCACGAGTGGATTCGTTGACATTCGGGTCGTTGTTAATAACACGGGACACCGTCGAGCGGGAGACTCCAGTGAGTTCAGCGATTTCCTCGAGGTTCACGGTGTCTACTTTCTGGGAGCGCTCCCATAAATATAGAAAAACAACAAAAAAGTGCCGAATAACTGAGGGTATTTATTGCCGACTATGCTCAACTGCAGATACTCATTGGGAGCGCTCCCAATATAGCATGAATTCTAACCAAAGTCAATGAGGCTGAGCGAATTAGATGGTTATCATTCGATTTGCACGATCTTTGTTATGGGATTTTTGTATTTGATGCCCACATGGTCAAAATCATTCATTAACAGTTGACATGGAATCAATTCCGTGATACTTTTGTGACGCTTGCAGAGCGATATTTGATCGATTGAGGTGAATATGCCCATAGAGACTGCCCTTTCTAACCTCGAACGACAACAACGCTTATTGGGTTTTATCGAAGAGCAACAGCGCATCACGATCGGCCAAATTTGCAATCAATTCTCGGTGAGTGTTGCCACGGCCCGCCGTGATCTCGAAGCGCTGGCCGGGCAGGGCAAAGTGCAGCGGGTTCACGGCGGCGCAATCGCTGCACGCCACGCGCCGCCTGAGCCGCCAGTATTGGTACGAGCATCCGAACAATCTGACGACAAAGCTCGCATTGGCCGTGCCACAGCAGATCTTATTAACGATGGCGAGACCGTTTTTCTGGGCAGCGGCACCACCGTGCTCGAAGTGGCGCGTAACCTGCACACGCAGAAGAATCTCACCGTGATTACCAATTCAGTACTGGTGATCACCACTTTGGCTGATAGGCCGGATATGACCGTTATCGGGCTAGGCGGCATTCTGCGACGAACTGAAATGTCGCTGATCGGTCACATCGTTGAGTTATCTTTGAAGGAGTTGCGTGCAGACAAAGTGATCATCGGCATTCGGGCCATCGACGTCGAGCGTGGATTGACCAACGATTACCTGCCGGAAACGATGACCGATCGGGCCATCCTGGGCATTGGGCGTGAGGTGATCCTCGTGGCCGATCATACCAAATGTCCGGCTGTATCGACCGCTTTTGTGGCGCCGGTTTCTGCCATTCATACGCTCGTTACCGATACTGAGACTTCGTCTGATTTTGTCGCTGCGTTGAAGACTCACGGTGTTCGGGTACTGACAGTTTGAAGGACGCGCCACGGACGATTCACGATCGGTCTGCGACGCATTTGCTCCAGGCAAATATTTGAATCCACGGCATATGTTCGAAAGGATCAGCCTGGAACTTTCCGATTATTGAACGCGAAATGAGAGAGCGAGTTGTAAGCCAACGGGTCACTCGTCATGCGCGATCGACAGGTACATCAACGCCGCTGGTTTGTTAGATTCGGTCACAACGTTTGAATGGTTGTAAATGCGGCGTAGCGACAAAGTCACAGCCCCGAAGCGAAATGCTCCGGGGCTGTAATTTGCGCAAAACGATCTCTAGGGCAGCCGGTCGCCACGTCCGGCGATGAACAAGCAATACCATTCCTCGCGCGTGAGTTCCACCGCATCGCCTTCGCACGCCGCCTGAATGCGATCCGGCCGGGTCGTGCCGACGATCGGTTGGATACGGGCCGGATGCCGCAGCAGCCAGGCAATGGCAATCGCTTCGCGGCTGACGTTTTTCTCGCGGGCGAGATCAGCCACCAACGCCGCTACTTTCGTGGCGGCTTCAGTTGGCTTTTCGGCGAAGTTACCGACCACCGCGCCGCCGGCCAGGGGCGCCCAGGCTTGAAGGGTGATGTCATGCAAGCGGCAGTATTCCAGCGTCCCTTCGCCGCGAATCGACCAGGCCGGACGATCCTGATTGGCGGCGATGCCTTCGTCGAGGAGATGCGTGTGCAGGAGATTGAGTTCAAGTTGGTTGGCGACCAGCGGCTGCTTGAGATATTTTTGCAGCAGCGCAATCTGGGCAGCGGTGTGATTGCTCACGCCGAAGAATCGCACCTTGCCGCTTTGATGCAGTGCATCGAAGGCGCGGGCTACTTCCTCCGGCTCGACCAGGGCGTCGGGACGATGCAGCAGCAGCAGATCAAGATAGTCGGTCTTCAGACGCCGCAGACTGCCCTCGACCGAGTGGCTGATATGATCGTAACTGAAGTCGTAACGGAGCGGCGCGGATTCGTCTGGATCGCCGGGGAAGCGAATGCCGCATTTGGTCTGCAATACGATCTTCTCGCGCAGGCCGGGCGATTCCTGCCAGATGAGCGCAAAGACTTCCTCCGATTTGCCTCGACAATAGATGTCGGCGTGATCGAAAAAGTTGATGCCCAGATCGAGCGCGGTTCGAATGGCGGCGAGTGCGTCGCGCTTCGTTTGATCGGTCATCAGGCTGCGATCCCAACTGCCGCCAATCTGCATGCAACCATAGGCGATGCGCGAGACTTCGAGTGGGGTGTTGACCAGAGGCTGCGTTTTCATAATGCCTGCTCCTGTTGAAGTAACTGCGGATGGCACAAAGGTGGTAGCGATGAATGCAATTTTACCTCAATTCTAAAACCGCCTGGCTTAGCCCCAAAATGCGATTGGGCTTTGGTAGTTGGCCGGGGTATAATTAAGCTATCTTCAGGAACTTCGCCAGGTCCTGGCCCGTCATTCACTCACTTTAATCAAGTCACAACATCGCGGTCTTTTTGCTTCATAGCGCTTTGATTTCATGGAGGGTCGATCATGATCGGATTCTCGCCCAGGCTGTCTTCCAGCCCGTTTAGATTCTGCTTAGCCCTGATGATGGCCAGTATACAGCTGATGGTCTTGGTGAGCTGCAACACACCACCCTCGCCGACGCCAACCGCGAGTGCCCCCGCCCCCGCCGCAAAAACGCCCGTTCCAAATGTCACTGCGGCTGCGACGAGCGCCCCGGTAAGTAGCACGCCTGGCGGCCTCATTGCCGAAGCCTCTGATACGGTGATCAAGTTGAAGTGGTCAGCCGTTTCTGGCGCAACCGGTTACTTTGTCTTTCGCGACGGCAACGAACAGCCGCTCAATCCCAGGCTGCTGACCGAAACGAACTACGACGATATCGGCCTGACGAACGGTCGAACATACACTTACACGCTGGCCGTTGCCGATTCATCAGGCAAGCCCGGACCGCAGTCTGCGGCGATTACAACCGTACCCAGGTCGAAGTAATTTGATCTGCATTTCTTGTCGCCAAAGACGCTTGAATTCTCACCACCAGGGCACAACGCCTGGCGGCCCAGGCCATACCCCGTGCTATGCACGGGTGGCCCGCCAGGCGCCGCCGCTATGCAGCGGGCATGGGCAGACACCAAGTTTTTGTGAGTTTTGACCGCATCTTGCTAAAAATCTTCGTGTCTTAGTGCCTTTGTGGTAAATGTGAGATGCCCACTGAACGATTATGAAGGAGTCGATCATGTTTCGTCTGCGTACCTTCCGAAAATGGTTGAGCATGTTGTTGGTGGTTGCGATCGGTGTGCCGTGGATGCCGCTGAGCGTGAAAACGATCTCGCCCGCGCCCAGCGTTCGAACGGCACCGTTGGCTCATTCACCTGACGCGCCGGCCGCCGATCAAGCGATCAACGATTTGCAGACGGCGCTCGATCTGCTGGTCGGCCAGGCGGCGGCGGGTGCCGGCTTGAAGATCAATGCGGTCAACTCGCAGATCGATCAAGCCACGCTGCAAAACAGCGCGGCGCGGCAGGCAGGCAGTGGTCAGTGGACAGTCACTGCCCAGGACGACAAAGGCCAGGCGATCACACTGCAAGGCCCGTTGAATTTTGAAGCCACCAGTGACCGGGCTTTAATCTCATTCAGTGCCGAGGCCAAAATCAACGGCACGTTGAAGGGCAACGCTATCGAGCTGAAACTCGATCTCAAAGAATCGGGCGACCGCGGACGTGAAGCGGGTAATCAGGCCGTAACGTTCCAGCTGACATTGACGCAGGGCGGTACGGTCAGCAACATCACGATCAATCGCTCGAACGAACTCAAGCCCATCGCTTATGGCCTGAGTCAGGTTGTTTCCAAATCATCCATCGAGAAAGACGGCCAGGCTCACACCTGGGTGCAGACCGTGACCTCGCGCGATCTGGGCAAGGGTGAAAGCGAAGTCTGGCTGCAAGCCGCGCTCGCGTCCGGTGCGAATAAACCCCCGGATGTTTCACTCGATCAACATTTCTTTCAGAAGGGCGAAGGCAGCGTTCTCACGCAGTATTACGATCGCTACGATCTGCAAGTGCCGGGCGATACCTACTCGCTGCAAGCCCCGGCCACAGCGAAGGCTTCGCTCGATGGCACGCTCACCTCGGACATCATACTGATCGATGCCAGGGGCCAGACGTTGAATCCGGCGAATGGCAAAAGCCCCGGCCTGCAATCGCCTGCGTTGAATGGCCGCGTCCTGGCGAGTGGCTCACCCGCGCAAGCGCTGCTCATTTCACGCCTCGCGTCCATTCTTAGTTCGGGCAGCTACTCGCCCCTATTTGGCGCGTGCAGCGATCTCACCAGCAACACCGGCAGTTTCTTGATCGGCGTGGCCGCCTCGATTGCGGCGGCTTATCTGTTCGGGGCCGAGATCATCTTATTTGATCTGATCGTCGGCAACCTGGCAACGGCGTTGATCGGCGCGTGGCAGAGTGCGGCTCTGGCGAACGCCAAGACTCAAGAAGAGCGCGATGCGATCAACGCGATTTCGCTGTTGTTGCAATTAGGCCTGGGTTTCGCCGGGATCACCTCCCCGGGCGGCATCTCAGGCATCATCGGCAATTTGGGCAGTTTTCTCACTGGTGCGGGCGTGGGCAAAGCCTGCAACGCCGATCCGTATTTCATGTATGCCGACATTCGACCGGCGGCGGATGATCTGAACGGCGCGTCGATCAAAGTCCTGCGCGTCACCGGCGGTTTGATTACAAACACGATCGGCCTGGCTGGCCCGACCACGGCTTCACCGCCGAGCGGTGGTCAGACCTTTAATGACTACACGGATCGGCCGGCGATCTTTGTGGGTGGCACCACTCCGGCCGGTGCGACGACGATCGGCACGTGGACGTGGGACAACACGCAGACATTCGGCGTAGCGGCCAGCCATACTTCGGGCGCGATCGACGGGCCACACAAACATTACGTGATTCACGCCAGCGATCCGCTGACGGTGACGAGCGACGACAACCTCATTCAGTACGTGTATCTCGATCCCAAGAATCCGCCGCGTGAGTTGTTGCTCCAGTTTTATATCGGCGATGGCGATGGCGAACATCGAGTCTATTGGGGCAGCGATCAACTTCAGACCGGCGGCCAGGCGGGCACACCGGCGCTCTATCCGATCGGTGCCTTGCCACCCACCGGTGGCTGGGTGCGTTTGCGAGTGCCCGCCGATCAGTTGGGCTTAAGCGGCCAAGCCATCAACGGCGTTTTGTACGGATCGTATGACGGGCAAGTGTGGTGGGGACCGACGACGACGAGCAGTCGCTTGACGGATAATGCACCGGATGAGTTGCAGGTGCGAGGTCCGCAGGCGCTGCCGGAAACAATCCCCGGAGCCTCGATTACTTATCGGCTGGCACAGTCTGCCAAAGTATCCCTGCAAATCGTCGATGCTAAAGGCAACGTGGTTCGATCTGTGTTGAAGGATCAGAATCGACCGGCGGGTTATCAGGCTGTGATCTGGGACGCCCAAGATGATAAGGGCGCGATCGTCGCCGACAGTGTCTATCGTTATCAATTCAGCGTCGATGGCAAAGCAGTGGCCGATGGTCCGATCAGTATTAGCCCACTGGTGGCAAATATCGTTGCGCCCACGCCCGATGGTTTGGTACGCGGCAACAACATCCCCATCGTCGGCGAAGCGTATGGCACGACTTTCAAAGACTACACGTTGGAATACGGGGCGGGCTTGAGTCCGACCACCTGGACACCGATTGCGACTTCGCTGTCGCCGATCGTTTTGCCGCCGGCTAATCGCGCTTTAGCCAACATCAACGCCGGCAACCTGGCGAACTGGAATGCGGGTCTGGATGAATTCCTGCCATGGAAAGACGCCGGCCTCAACGGCATTTATACGCTGCGCTTGCGCGTCACGGGCAAAGACGATCGTGAAGTAAGTGACCATGTAACCGTCATCGTCGGACGTCTGGCCGCACCGGCGACCGGTGGCGCGATCGATAGTCCTGATGGCAAAGCGCATTTGATTGTGCCGCCGTTCGCGGCAGAAGACTCGTTTGCCTTGATGGCCATCGTCCCGGCCGTGCAACTCGATCCGAATCAAAGTTGGCAGGCGAGTCTGCCGTCCGACAAACAGCCGGCCAGTGACGTGTACGAAATCTTCCCGGCGGACGAAAAATTCCGCCAACCCGTCACGCTCGAAATTCCGTATAACGCGGGCAGCGCCGTCGACAAATTGGGCGTGCTGCTGGGCGATGGTACCGCCGAGGGTTGGCATTATCTCGGCGGAACGGTCGATTCAACCCGGCAAGTGATTCGCGTGGATGTCACTGAATTTGGCGGCAAACGCGCCCTGGTCGCAGCTTTTACAGCGGATCAGTTTGGCGCACCAAATCCGTATCGCACAGTGTCGGCGCCATTCACCTTCGCGGCGGCGGATGCCGCGCCGATCGTTTCCTCCAGCACGGCGCCGGTCGCGTTCTACGATGACTTCGAATCGACGCCGGACGAGTGGGCGGCGCTCGATCGATTTGGCACGCAGCTCGATCGCGTGAAAGCGAGTGAGGCGGGCTTGACCAATTCAGTTGGTTCGGTGTTGAAGGTCACGCATCTCGACGGGGGTGCGCGTCTCGTGCGGGTTCACTCGACGCCGTATGATGCGGCGAAATATCCGTTGATGAGTTTTGACTATCGCACGCCGGATGATTACGCGCCGAATTTACTGATCGAGAGCAATGGCATCTGGTATCAGCTGCATGCCGGTGATGGCGGCTCGGCCGGCACCAAGTATTACCATACGCTGTCGGTTGAGGCGCTGAAGCAAGACGATGCCTGGCATCACTATCAAGTTGATGTGCTGGCGATGCTGCGCGCCGATCAACCCGAAGCGACCAACTTCCAGATCGATGAGATCGTCCTCGGCCAGGTCGATCAAAGCGCTTACGGGCAAGCGAAGCCGATCGACCACGGCGTAATCGGCAGCGCGTATTACATTGACAACTTTGCGGTGTTGAACCCGGTCAATGCGACGCCACTCGTGTTCCAGTGGACGGCGTCCGTGTCAGGCACGACGTTCAGTACCTACAGCTTTGCCTTCGATCAAAAGACGGACACGCAGCCGCAGGCTCCAGTAGCTGGCGCAGCCACTGCCAGCGTGACTCCGCCGAAAGATGGCGCCGACGGTTTGTGGTACTTCCACGTGCGTGGACGCGGCGGCAATGGTCAATGGAGCGCCACTGCGAACTATCCAGTTCTGATCGATCGCCAGCCGCCGGTGATCGGCCAGCCTGATCCCGCGCCGAATGGCGCCGGTGCGCCTGATTTCATTTCGGTGCCGATCATGGATGCGACGAGTGGCCTCGATCCAGCTAAGCTGCAAATTCAGATCAACGGCAAGCCGTATGCGACCGGGCCGGGCGCGCGCTATGAAGCCGAATTGAAAGCGTTAGCGATCAGTCCGTTTAACCTCAAGCCTGCGCTGCCCCCTATCATCAACGGGCAGAAAGTTGAGATGTCGCTGAATGTGGCCGATTACGCGGGCAATCAGTTGGCTGCTCCATTTGCCTGGACATTCACGGCCGATCGACCTAAGGTGTCGGGGGATCAATTCCGCACGCTGACACAGGCCGGCGGCCACTCGCCGGCGCTTTCGCCCGATGGCAGTCTGCTGGCTTTCGTCGCCAATCGATCGGGCACCGATAAGATCTGGATCATGCAGGCGACGGATTACGGGGAACCATCCAATACAGCGCATCCATTGATCAACAACGCCGCGCATGAATCCGATCCGGCCTGGTCGCCTGACGGCAAATCAATTGCGTATGTGTCCGATGTGAATGGCTCATCGCAAATCTGGATCGCCGATGCGAATGGCAACAGCACCAAGTCAATCACTTCTGGCAGTGACGTGGTCGCAAGCCCGACCTGGTCGCCGGAT
>JADGQE010000451.1 GCA_017882055.1 Thermoflexales bacterium | reverse complement strand
GCCAGCCGCCATATCTGTTTCGGGCGACGGGCCGGGCGTTGATCTTCGATGGTTTCTTGCGGGTGTGGCAGGAAGCGGAAGAGAAGAATGACGATGCCTGGCAGCCCACCGGCTCTCTGGGAGAGAGCCGGGAATGGGCCGACGATGAGCCACAGGCACTGCCCGAACTCAACGCAAATGAACTGCTGGATCTGCTGGCACTGATCCCCACGCAACATTTCACTCAACCACCGGGACGCTACACCGAATCGGCTCTGGTGAAAGCAATGGAAGAACGCGGCATCGGGCGACCGAGCACTTATGCGGCGATTATCAAAACGCTCAAAGATCGCGACTACGTGATCTTAGAGAAGCGAGTCTTGTCACCGACGCCGCTGGGTGAAGCCACCTGTGATGCGCTGATCGCCGCATTCCCGGAAGTGATGGATTATCAATTCACTGCGCAGGTCGAGGACTGGCTGGACGATGTCTCACGCGGCGAGCGCGATTGGGTCCAGGCGCTACAAGCCTTTTACGATCCATTTGCTCAGGCTTTGCAGGCTGCGCCGGCGAAGATGGCAGCTTTCCCCAAGCAGCCACGCGTGCCAGCGGCGTCTCGTGAAGATGGTTCACCGCGCAAGAAACGATCATCGCGACGACAAACATCGGCTAAGCAGCCAGCCGATCCGAACGTCCTTTGTCCTAAGTGTGGTGCGCCGATGGTCAAGCGCCACGGCCCACGTGGCGAGTTCTGGGGCTGCTCGAAATATCCGAAGTGTAAGGGCACACGCAATATCGGAGGAGAGGGCTGACCATGCCAAAGTCCAAGAAGAAATCTGCGACCAAGAACACCCTGGCTGATTTCCGCCGTTACCTGGTCGGCTCCAATCGAGCGGAGCGCACGGTCACGGGTTACTCACACGACCTGGCCTTGTTTGCTCGCTGGTTCGAGCAGACCCACGACAAACCGCTTACGCCGCAGGTGCTTACCCCCGGCGATGTGAAGGACTATAAGCAGCGACTCAAGGTTGCGAAGGCTGCGCCGGCGACGATCAACCGCCGGTTGGCGGCCTTGCGTGCCTATGCCGGTTGGGCACGCGACAAGGGTCTGATCGAGTATAGCCCCGTCAACGGCATTCAGGGCGTCGAAGAGCAAAAGGTCGCGCCGAAGTGGCTTGACAAGCCACAGCAGAGCCGGCTCCTGCATGAGGTGGAAATCGCCGTCAATGCCGCGCGGACCGAGGCCGGGAAACGTCAGGCGCAACGCGATCAAGCGATTATCGTCCTGCTGCTCAACACGGGCCTGCGCATCGGCGAGTTGTGTGCCCTTGAACTGGGCGACGTAGCTCTCACAGAACGCAAGGGCGAAGTCCGGGTGCGCTCGGGCAAAGGCGAGAAGGCGCGCACCGTGCCCCTCAACAAACTGGCTCGCAGCGCACTGCGCACGTGGCTGGCTATTCGGGGTGAGGTGGACAGCGACCACCTCTTCACTAGCAAGCGCAGCGACGTTCTCACCCCGAGCGCAGTGGAGCGGCGACTCACCGAACTAGGCCGCCGGGCCAACGTCGAAGTGACGCCGCATACCTTGCGGCATACCATGGCCAAGAATCTCATGAACGCTGACGTGTCGCTGGAGAAAGTGGCGGCGTTGCTAGGCCATAGCAATCTGAATACGACCCGGCTGTATACCACGCCAAGTCAGGCGGATCTCGATCAAACGATGACGGTGTTGGAAGATTAGGGTGCCATATTTGTTGAGGGGGGACAACTCGAACGGGGTGTGCAGAGCAGATGTGGCGGTTGAGTATTGGTCATCGCCCTGATCAGCGACGACCGAATCTGCCGGCCAATATCCCCACGAATGTTCTGGCATCTCTAATGACTATCCCACGCCACTGTCTCATACTCACTTCGCCCTGCGTCTACATACGATTCGTATACGTGCGGATACACGGCGTTGCACTTGACACGATAGTCGTCTTCGGAGTATTTCTGCGGCAGATTCTTCAGCACTTCCTGAATCGCCACCGACACTGCGGCGCGTGTCTGCTGGCGGCTCGCCATTCCAGCACCAGCCGTTCGGCTTTCAGCGTGTCAAGGAGTTCGAGCGTGATGCGAAGTAGGCCACGCACGGCAAGTTGAATCGCGATGGGTTGTATGGGTTAGTTGCTCACGGTTGAAGCGGTGACAGAGGTCACGCTGGAGATCGAGTGGTGGCTGGACGAACATCGGCCGCCGCCCGTGTAGATCTCGCGGGCTGTCTGGGTTTTAGCAGATGCCGTGTGAGACAGGCTGGTTTTCCGGCTCCGCCCATTACACTAATTTCGCACAGGAAGTTATCTCATACATTGTGACACATGGGAGCACGCGGCTAAACCACAGGCGTTAGCCGCATTCTCCCCTGGCGCGCACATGAAAACAACAACCTGCCAAACTTGCAAATAGTGACGCGATGCACTATCATGCCTGCATGATCAAGTCTTTCCACGACAAAGAAACCGAGCGGCTATTTGCACGCCAACTCTCGCGTCGATTTTCTGCTAATTTGCACAAAGCGGCCTGGAGTAAACTGGCCCTCCTCGACGCGGCCGAACGACTTGATGATTTGCGCGTCCCACCCGGCAATCGTTTAGAAAAACTTTCCGGCAACCGCGAAGGCCAATACAGTCTTCGGATTAACGATCAATATCGCGTGTGCTTCGGATGGCGCGCGGGAGACGCCTACGAAGTTGAGATCGTTAAGGGGAAATATGACTAAGAAATTTGCGCCCGTTCATCCGGGCGAAATCCTATTCGAGGAATTTCTCAAACCCATGGGCATCAGTCAGTATCGACTCGCCAGCGACATTGGGGTGCATGCCCGTCGCATCAATGAGATTGTCCATGGCAATCGCACGATTACGGCCAACACGGCACTACGGCTCTCGCGCTATTTTGGACTCTCGGAGCGCTTCTGGCTCAATCTGCAAGCCCGTTATGATCTTGAAGTTGAAAAAGATCGACTCGAGGGCCGCCTCGAAAAAGAGGTAAAGGTCTTCGCTGGTAGTTCGGCTCTTCATGCGCGCGGCTGACCACCGCCACGGCGTCCAGCCGACACCTTCGGGCAGCTGCGTGAGTTGAGCATCAGTTTGGACAGGGGTGTTCGGGTTGGCGTCTGACGGGTCCCC
>JADGQE010000095.1 GCA_017882055.1 Thermoflexales bacterium | reverse complement strand
CAGCGCCGAGGTGCTGGCGTGCGCCGATCGATCTGCGTGGCCTGAAAACCTGATCGTGATTCACGACGATGCGCTAACGTGGCCGTTTCCAAACGATGTCACGATCGGCGTGTTGTTGATGCGCCATTGTGCGCCGGCTCATTTCGCTGACTACGTCACTCGTTTGAAGGCTGCCGGTTGCGGGCGATTGATCACCAATGCCCGCTGGAAGATGGCGATCGAAGAGATCGATTTGCGATCGGGCCAGGTGTACGATCCCGATCGAATGGGCTGGTATGCCTGCGCGTGCGGTTCCATTGGCTTTACGCCAGGCGATCCAAATCAGATCACACCACTCCTGTTAGAAGACGTCGTCGAAGTGACAAATTGCCCGAATTGCGGAGCATGATTTGCACTCCGGGTTGTGTGGACAGATTACGCATTACACATCGCGACTGATACTATGGTCAATCTCGTCCTAGTTTCGCACAGTCCCTCGCTGGCCGCTGGTGTGGCAGAGCTGGCGCGCGCCATGACGCAGCAGTCGCCTGTGAAGATTGCGCTGGCTGCCGGCACCGGTGATGAACAACATCCTCTGGGAACGAATGCCAATCAAATCCATCAGGCTATCAGCTCAGTCTATACCGACGACGGGGTGATTGTGTTGATGGACCTGGGCAGCGCGATCATGAGCGCCGAAATGGCGATCGAGTTCCTGCCTGAGCATCAACGGTTGCGCGTGCGATTGTGTGCGGCGCCGATGATCGAAGGTGCTATCGCCGCCGCCGTGCAGGCCAGCCTGGGCGGCACGCTCGATCAAGTTGCCGCCGAGGCGCTCGGTGCGCTGGCTTCTAAGGCCGAGCAACTCAGTCACTTGCAGCCGAGCATGTCGCCGGCTGAATCTGCTCCTGTAACAACCGGCGCGAGCGAGGCCACACTGAAGATCGAGAACAAATTGGGCCTGCATGCGCGGCCGGCTGCGCTGTTCGTGCAAACTGCGGCGCGCTTCAAGTCTGACATCACCATCGCGCGTGTCGACAACCTCGCGCGACGCGCCAACGCCAGGAGTATCAACGCGGTGGCCTCGTTTGGCGCACGGCAGAATGAAGTGCTGCGCGTGTTTGCCGGCGGGCCAGACGCAGAGGCTGCCCTGGCTGCTTTGAAATCGCTGGTCGCGTCGAAGTTTGGTGAAGATATTGAAGAGGCTAAGCCGTTACCCGAAGTTGCGCCGATCAAGACCGCGTTAGCAGGGCAGCTGATCGGCATTGCTGCGTCGTCGGGATATGCCATCGGGCCAGCCGCTCCGATCCGTTTCGCCGAGATTCAAATCGAGCGGCGCTCAATCGATGATCCGGCGGCCGAATGGTCACGCCTGCAAAAAGCCCTGGGTGCAGTGCGTGAGTCGACGCAGAAATTGCGGGATAACGTGGCACGTTCGGCCAATGCCTACGATGCCGCTATCTTCGACGCGCATTTGATGTTTCTCAACGATCCGGAGTTGCTGGATCGGGCGCGCACGATGATCTTTCATGAGCAGGTCAATGCCGAGTGGGCGTGGCGCGCAGTGATCGATGTATCTGTGGCTGCGTTTGAAGCCATCGATGATACTTACTTGCGGGCCCGCGCGGCGGACGTGTCGGATATCGGGCGGCAGGTGCTGGCGCAGTTGACGGGTCAATGGGTACAGGCTACGCTATCACACCCCGGCATCTTGATCGCAGTCGATCTGGCCCCGTCGGATACGGCGCGGCTCGATCGATCAAAGGTGCTGGGTATCTGCACCGAGCGCGGCGGGCCGACCTCGCACAGTGCGATTCTGGCACGCACGTTAGGCATTCCGGCGGTGGTGGGCCTGGGGCCGACGATCATGAACGTGGCCGATGGCACGCCACTGGTGATCGATGGGCAAACTGGCGAAGTGTGGATTGCACCTGCGGATCAGGTTGTGGCGCAGTACGCCGCCAGGCAAAAAGAATGGCAGCTAAGCCGCGAGTCGGCACGCGCCGCGAGTGCTGCACCGGCGGTGACTAAAGATGGTCACGCGATCGAAGTCGTAGCCAATATCGGCAGCACCGAGGATGCCCGCGTGGCGATCGACAACGGCGCGGAAGGTGTGGGCTTGCTTCGCACGGAATTCTTATTCCTCGATCGGCATACTGCTCCTAGCGAAGAAGAGCAGTATGATGCTTACTGCACTATTGCTCAGGTAATGGGCAAGCGGCCCGTCATCGTGCGCACGCTCGACGTCGGCGGCGACAAACCGCTGGCCTATCTCGATCTGGGCCGTGAAGAAAATCCATTCCTGGGTCAGCGCGCGATTCGATTGTGCTTGAATCGCCCTGATCTTTTCAAGACGCAGCTGCGCGCGATCCTGCGCGCTTCACCCGGCCACAATCTCAAGATCATGTTCCCGATGATCGCCGATGTGTCCGAAGTGCGCCGCGCCCGTGCGTTATTGAGCGAAGCCCGCGTTGAACTCAACGCCCGGCATGTATCGATGGCAAAATCGATCGAGGTCGGCATCATGGTCGAGATTCCAGCGGCGGCGCTGCTGGCGGATGCGTTCGCGCCCGTCGTCGATTTCTTCAGCATCGGCACGAACGATCTCACACAATACACCATGGCGGCTGAGCGGGGCAATCGCAGCGTGGCGTATCTGCAGGATGCGCTGCATCCGGCAGTGCTGCGCCAGATTCAGCAGACGGTCAAAGCGGCTGAGGCGGCAGGCAAATGGGTAGGTGTGTGCGGTGAACTGGGCGGTGATCCGCTGGCGGTTCCAATCTTGATCGGGCTGGGGGTGCGCGAGTTGAGCATGGCTCCGGTCTCCGTTCCGAAGGCGAAGGAGATCATTCGGTCTATCAAGCTGTCAGAAGCGAAGGCCCTTGCTAAACGGGCGTTAACGCTGGAGACTGCGGAGGCTGTTCGGCAGCTGGCGCGGGAACGTATGCCTTAGCTTTGGGTGCGGAACTTTTATATTGCCTCTAGCGTCAAAGACGATGGGGGCTTTTCATTCATATGATCAACTCACGAATCGCCAAGATTCGCTGCGTTTGTGACAGATAGCATACCGGGGGGAGCGATGATGTCAATACATAAACTTGCAGTGCTCGTTTTGGGGGTAATGATTGCGCTGGCGGCTTGCCAGCCGACGGGTTTCAAGCCGGCCTCCGTTCCGATGGCGAGTCCCGTGCCCACGTCTGTTTCGGCTCCGACATTGATGCCGACTTTGCCGCCAACTCCGCTGCCAAGGGCCGTGGTTGACAGCGGTATCCGCGGCACAATCTCGCTTGGACCAACCTGTCCAGGGCCGCAGCGAATTGATCAGATTTGCACCCAGCCTTATGCGGCGACATTGATCATTACTCGCCCTGATGGAACCGAGGCGGCACGCGTAACTTCGAGCGAAATCGACGGTAGTTTCAGCGTCGATCTGCCGGCGGGCGATTATACGATTGCGCCGCTGAAGGATCCGCAGAAGCCGCTGCCGGCGCCACGCCCAGCCACGGTCGATGTGGTGGTTGAGGCCGGCGCGTATACTCAAATTGATATCCAGTTTGACACGGGCATGCGTTGAGCCGACTTGAGTAACAGTTAGGTTACAATCCTTTGATTTTGCCCTAAATTGAGGGTATAATTTTCATACCAGTCAATCGAGGTCTGGCGAGCAGCCGTGTGGCCGCTGCGCATTGAGTAATTCATTCGATTCACTTCCACGGAGGCTAACATGCGGTACGCGAAAAGAATCGTTCCACTTGTCTTGCTGTTGTCGTTGTTGATCAGTTCGGTTGCCTTTGCCGCGCCCAACCAACAGAGTGGCGGCTACTATTACACGGTTAGATGGGGCGACACCCTGTCGTCGATCGGCGCACGGGCCGGCGTCAATCCGTGGGCGATCGCGAATGCGAATGGCCTGTCGAATCCCAACTACATCTGGATAGGCCAGGTGCTGTGGATTCCCGCTTATCGGCCCGTCTACAATCCGCCTCCGCCGCCCGTCCACAATCCGCCTCCGCCGATGAGCTGTGGCTATTGGCGCCCCGTGTACTTTGGCGATACGATGTTCTCGATCTCGCGT
Organism: Thermoflexales bacterium; assembly: GCA_017882055.1. GTDB lineage: Bacteria > Chloroflexota > Anaerolineae > Fen-1058 > Fen-1058 > JADGQE01. The sequence goes on along the minus strand of JADGQE010000095.1, from coordinate 6,932 downwards.
GCCACCGGTGTCAGCCCGTGGAGAATCGCTCAAGCCAATGGCCTCTATAATCCCAATGTAGTCTATGCCGGCACTTCATTGTGGATTCCATGCCGGTACGGATACTAAGTTGACACCCGCTGTCTGAAGCCGAAGAGCGGCTCGCGCTTTCTCAATGAGAGCGCGGGCCGTTTTCTGAAAGTGCCGGCAAGTACCATTTGCTTATTGGGATTGCAGGGTGAGTGTGCTATATAATGGTGGCATGATTCCAAATGTGCGATCCATCCATCGAGTTTATTGGCGGCGCGCGTGCCGGTTGAGTGTCGTGGTGGTGGTGGCGCTACTGGCCTTAATGGGCGTGCTAGATGCGCAGGCAACGGTTCCACACCTGGGCTATGGTTTCAACGTAGATCATGTTGACTGGCAGACTCTGCAGAACATGGGCTTCAATTGGATCAAGGTCTTCTCACCGCCCGGTCCTTTGAGTCAATACGTGTTGCTGCGAATCGATGCCAATGCGGGTAATGTGAGTAATCTGACGGCCTTTGGCAACGATGTGAAACAGATCGCGATTGCTAACAAGGGCCACATTCAAGCTTACGAGATCGGCAATGAAGTAAACCTCGACGCGAGTTTCGGCTGGAATGCTCCACCGAATCCGATCAGTTATACGAGTTTGTTGTGCACGGCTTACGCTAATATCAAGGCGGCTGACCCTGACGCGATTTTGGTTTCTGCCGGACTGGCGCCGGTCGGTCGAGTGCAAACAGTGCCCGGCAATCCTGATGGCAGTAACGGCCAAATTCAGGACGAGCGTCAATATCTCCAACAACTGATTGCCGCGGGCGGCGGTGCGTGCCTCGACGTAGTTGGTCTGCATCCTTACGGTTTCAGCGCCGATTACAACGCCACGCCCGACGTCTATTCAACGGACCCGACTCAGGATTGCGCCAACGGACTTTGTTTTCGCACGGCGGAGATGTTGTATCAGGTCATGCAAGCGAATGGCCTTGGCGACAAAAAAGTGTGGGCCACTGAATTCGGCTGGATCACTGCGCCGCCCGGTGATTGCTTCAACGATCCGACCTATGGCCCAGACTGGCAAGCGCGAATTTGGCAGATTGTTTCGGCAGATAAGCAGGCTTCGAACCTCGCGGGCGCTTTCCAATATGCGGATGCCAACTGGCCCTGGATGGGCGCGATGTTTGTCTTTAACCTTAACTGGAACCAAGATCCAAAGTTGAACAGCTGCGATCAAATGCGGTACTATAGCGTGCAGGGCTTGCCGGCGCAAGATGTGTTGACTAACATGTCCAAGAACATTGCCAATATTCCGGGCAAACTAAAAACCGATAGCAGTCTGTTATCTTTGATGGTTGGCGTGAATGAACAACCGATCACAATGACAACAGCCGTCGGCTTGAACAACTGGGGCTGGAATTCAGTGTTGTATACCGCTACGGTCAATGCCAGTGTTGCGGTGACGCCGACCTTGATCAATCCCACCGGCGTGCTAAGCGGCACGGCCTATCTCCCGCTTAATATGACGGTGTCAAGTGCAGGCTATTTGACCGGCGTGTATACCGGACTCATCACTGTGAATTGGTCGGCGCCGGGTGTCGCCCGTCCTACGCCGCGCCGGGTGACGATTCAATTGAATGTCGTGCAGGACATTCACCGCGTCTATCTGCCGGTGGTGATGCTGAACTCGCCGTAGCCATTTGTCCACAAAATTCTGGCAACCCTCACTTTTACTTTGACTTGGAGCGGAGTATAATTGAGCTATCCAGGCAAATGGGAGGCTCAGGCATGTCGTCGTCCGGCATCGAAATTATCGAATGTACTACTCCGCAGCAGCGCACTGAATTCATTCACTTCCAATGGGTGCCTTACAAAGGCAACCCGAATTGGATACCTCCGCTCCTCAGCGATCGTCAGACCTTCTTCGACAAGACCAAACATCCTTTCCACCAGCATGCTGAAGTGGCGATGTTCCTGGCCCGGCGCGACGGCCAGCCGGTCGGCACGATCTGCGCTATCGACAACTTCAAGCACAACGAGTTTCATAACGAAAACGTCGGCATGTTTGGCATCTTCGAGTGTATCAACGATCGAGCGGTAGCGGGTGCACTGTTCGATCGCGCGGAGCAGTGGCTCAAAGCCCGCGGCCGATCGGCGATCCGCGGCCCGTTCAATTTCTCGACCAATGAAGAGTGCGGTTTGCTGATTGATGCCTTCGACGACACACCGCGCTTGATGATGACTTACAATCCGCCGTATTACCAGGATCTGATTGAGCGCGCAGGTTATACGAAAGCGATGGATATGTATGCTTATCGGAAAGACGTCAGCCAGCTGCCTACCCTCGACGCTTTCCCGCCCAAACTCAAGCGCGTTACTGAGAAGATCATGGAGCGCGGCGAGATCGTGATCCGCAATGTCGATATGAAACACTTCGACGAAGAAGTGGCGAAACTCAAGACGATTTACAACGCAGCCTGGGCACGTAACTGGGGCTTTGTGCCGATGACGGATGCCGAGTTTGATCATCTGGCCAGGGGCTTGAAGATGGTGCTCGATCCCGATTTGATCTTTGTCGTTGAGGCGAAAGGTAAGCCGGTGGGCATGGGGTTGACGTTGCCAGATGTCAATGAGCCGCTGCGCCGCGCGTATCCCAGGCCCGGTGTGCCCGAGTGGTGGACGCTGATCAAATTCTTCTACAACCTGAAGTTCCGCAAGGTCATGAAGTACATTCGCGTGCTGGTGTTGGGCGTGCTGCCTGAATACCGCGTGTCGGGCATCGACGGCTTGCTATATGCCAAGACGGCCGAGGCCGCGATGAAGAAAGGCTATTATCTCGGCGAGCTCTCGTGGATTCTGGAGAACAACGTGCCGATGCGCAAGGCGTTGGAGAGCTTAGGCTGTGAAATCTACAAGACCTACCGCATTTACGAGAAGCCGCTTTGAGGCGTAGTGCGTGATGCGTTACTCAACGAGGGAGCACCTCCTCACTGGCGGTTGCTCCCTCGCTTTTTCTTGAAGATGCGTGTTGCACTTGTCCCCGTGGGCGTGCCACGGTTCGTGGATAAATTTAGACTCCAGCCGCCACCGATTGACCATAGGCCAGCAGCGCGCTGACCATGGCTGGATCGGGCGATTCGGCGTAGACGCGCAGCACTGGCTCGGTGCCGCTGGGCCGAATGAGCAGCCACGAATCATCGGCCAGCATATACTTTACTCCATCCATGGATCGGACTTCGGCTACCGATATGCCGCCGATCGAACCGGGTGCGCCATCGGTTAAGCGGGCGACCATGTCTTTCTTGGCTACCGGCCGGGCCAGCGGCAAATCATTGCGGGCATAGTGGTGCGGCCCATATTTCTGCTGCAAGTCCGCGATCAATTCACGCAGCGGCACGCCGGCCCGCGCCACGATCTCCAGCAGCAGCAAGTCCATCAACACGCCGTCGCCTTCAGGAATATGGCCCCGAATGCTGATGCCGCCCGATTCTTCGCCGCCTATCAAGACGTCTTCTTTCATCATCCAATCCGCAATGTGATTGAAACCGACCGGCGTTTCGCGCAGTGTCAAGCCGTACGCTTTGCAAATGCGATCGATCATGAGCGTCGTCGAGACGGTCTTGACGACGCTGCCGCGCAAGCCGCGTCGCTCGACGAGATAACGCAGCGCCAGCGCGAAGATCACGTGCGGGCTGACGAAGTTGCCGTCTTCGTCGACTGCGCCGCTGCGATCGGCATCGCCGTCGGTAGCTAAACCGAAAGCGCCATGGGAGGCTTTGACGGCATCGACCAGTGCATCGAGATGCGGCAGGATCGGCTCGGGGTGAATACCGCCGAAACCCGGATTCATATCGCCCCGAATCTGCTGGACCTCCCAGCCGGTGTCACGCAGGAAATCCTTGATGTAATCGCGGCCCGCGCCGTGCATGGCATCGACGACCACGCGGCCCGGATGGGCGCTGATGATCTGACGATCGAGCAGCGTCTCGAGGTGAGCTTCGTAGGCCGGGGCGGGATCGAAGCGTGTGATCTTGTGTTCGGCGATGGCCGTTTGCAGATCGATCGCGCGCATGGCAAATGGCTCGCCGCGATTCAGCAGTGTTTCGACGCGCCTGGTATCGGCGGACAATGCGCTGCCGCCAAAAGCGGCTTTGAGTTTGATGCCGTTGTAGCGCGGCGGATTGTGACTGGCGGTGATCATCACGCCGCCGATCGCGTTCAAGGCCCTCACGGCGAACGACACAGCCGGCGTCGGCGCATCGGCCACGCTGAGATCGACTTGCAGATTGTTGGCGGCCAGGACGCGCGCCACTTCCACCGCGTAACGATCGCTCAGGAAGCGCGTATCAAAGCCGATGACGACGCGCGCGCCAGGCTGACCTACCTCGTTGAAATACTCGGCAATGGCCTGCGCCACGCGCCGCACGTTCTCGAACGTGAAGTCTTCGCTGATGACGGCCCGCCAGCCGTCGGTACCGAAATGGATGGACAAGGAAACCCCCTAAAAATGAAATGCGTGTTGCGGAATGCAATACGTTTGATCGCTCAGACTACCAGCAAGAACAACAAATCATTCACATTCGTGTTCGTCGGACCGGTCATGATCAGATCGCCCAACGGCTGAAAGAAATGATAGGCATCATTGTCGGCTAAATACGCGCGGGCGTCAAGACTCATATTGCGCGCGCGGGCCAGTGTGTCGCCGGAGGCGATAGCGCCGGCCGCATCGGTCGGGCCGTCGGTGCCGTCGGTGCCGAGCGCAACGATGAGCGTGTTAGGCAAGCCATCGATTGCCAGCGCGGCCGCTAAGGCTAACTCCTGGTTGCGCCCGCCGAGACCGTGACCTTTCAGCGTGACGGTCGTTTCGCCGCCCCAGATGACGCAGGCTGGACGTTGAATCGGTCGATCGAACTGAACGATCTCCCGCGCAATGGCTGCGGCGACCTGGGCCACCTCACGCGCTTCGCCCTGGATGTAAGTGGATAGCAGCAGCGTGTTGAAATTGAGTTTCTTCGCGATGGCTTCAGCCGCTTGCGCGGCCAGCGTGTTGCTGCCGATGATGATATTCTGCACGCGATCGAAGATCGCATCGCCCGGCTTCGGTGTGTCCGGTAACTGGCCGGCTCGACCGAGTTCCAATCGGGCGCGCACCGCAGCCGGCAGCTGATCGATCAAATCGAATTGAGCGATGGCTTGCCACGCCTCCGCAAAGGTCGAAGGATCAGGCGCCGTCGGGCCGGAGGCGATGACCGAGAGATCGTCGCCGATGACATCGCTCAGGATGAGCGAAACGATCGTCGCGCCATTGGCCAGGCGCGCCAGCCCGCCGCCTTTGATCAAGTCCAGGTGTTTGCGAATCGCATTGATCTGATGAATGGTGGCGCCCGCGCGGAGCAGCAGCTGCGTGGTCGCTTGCAGATCGATCAAGGTGAGGCCTTCGGCGGGCAGTGTCATCAAGGCCGAGCCGCCGCCGGAGATGGCGCCGAAGATCAAATCACGGGGCGTGGCCTGGCGCAGCAAGTCGACGAGATCGCGTGTGGCGATGACCGAGTTCTCATCGGGCACCGGATGACCGGCTTCATACACGCGGATGGAGCTGGCCAGTGATCGATCGATGTGGTGATACCTGGTGATGACAATGCCGCGGCTTAATTGATCGCGCAGGACTTCGGCCACGGCATCGGCCATCGGCACCGCAGCTTTGCCCACGCCGGCGATGAAGACGCGGTCGAAATCACGCAGAGGGTAGGCATGCTCGTCGATCAGGATTTGATCGCCGACGCGCGTGATGGCCTGATACACGGCCTCAGCCGGATCGACTGCTTCAAGTGCAGCCTGCTGAAGTTGTGACGCGACCGCGCGCAAATGAAGGAGTTGATTCATTCGAGTATCTTCAACCACGCAGACACGCAGGCGCCCAGTCTCTATGATCTCTTTGGGTTCTGGTGCCTGCGTGGCAAAAGTCTTATTTCTTCCCGGTATTGACGGCAGCAACGGCCGCCTGGGCGGCATCGGTCGGCGCGGCCTTGCCGGTCAGCACATCGTCGATGGCTTTGCGCAGAGCCGGGCCGATCACATTCAAGATCGCTGCCGGGGGTGCGGCCTGCGCACGCAGCAATTGCTCGCGAATGAAACCGGTGTAGGGATGGGTTTGATCCCACTGGCTGAGCGCGCTGAGCCGCCCCGGTAGCACACCGGCCGATTCTGTCCATGCGCCGTTGCGCTCGGGCGCGAGCAGCCATTGCGCCAGCCGCAGTGCCGCCGCCTGGCGGCGTGGATCGCGGGTGACGACCGCGAGCGCCCACCCGCGCGCGATCGGCGCCGCGGGCTGATGATCGAAGGCGGGCAGGGCGGCAAATTGAATGGCGGGGGCGCTGCTTTGCAGCATGAGGTAGCGCGACGCGGGCACATTGACCATTGCCGCGCCGGTCGAATTGAAAGCCGCCCACGTATCGATCGGTCCGGTGAAGTCGAGGATGTCGGCGGGCAGAACGCCTTTGCGCTGTGCCTGCTGGTAAAGATTGAGCAAGCCGATCAGGGTATCTTGATCGAGCGCCGGTTGGTGATCGGCGCTGAGCAGCGTGCCGCCCAGCGCGAAGTAGTGGGCCAGCACGGCATCGCTGACGCTCGTGCCCGCATCGTGGACGGCGAACACATAGCGCCTGGTTGAAGTGAGTATTTCGCTCCAGGTGACCGGTGCCGTGGCGGTGACTTTGGTGTTGTAGGCGGCGTGTTCCAGATCGAGGCTGTAAACCAAACCGTACAACTCGCCGTCGACCGAACCGAGATCGCGGGCCGCTGGAAAGAAATCGGCCGTGAGATCGGTCGGGATGGATCGACCGATCGGTTGGAGCAGGCCCGCGCGTGCGGCGATCTCCAGATCGGTCGTATCGAGCGCGATCAGATCGGGCAATATTTCGGACGCGACCGGC
>JADGQE010000450.1 GCA_017882055.1 Thermoflexales bacterium | reverse complement strand
CAACACACCGCCGGGGAAACACGGGTGATTCGATGAATCACATGCGCCCTGTAATCGCTCCGCCAGTTTTTGGGCGAGCGCGGTCTTGCCGATGCCGCCCATGCCTTGCAGTGCCGTAATCGCCACGTTCTCGCCGGAGGTGAGCAGCTGCGTGAACTTCTTTAGATCATCTTCACGGCCGGTGAAGTGCGGCGGAGGAGGTGGCGGTGTGGCGCGCAGTAACGGCGTTGATGGCGCGGCGTTGTAGTTGATTGTTCCAACGTTGCCGCCAACAGCGATGCCACCCGCACCAGCGGCTACACCGCCGTGTGTCGCCACTGCGCCAGAACTTGTATTACTGATGGTGGGTTCAGATGTCATTGAATGAGCGAATCAGTGATTAGTGATCAGTATTCAGTGTTCAGTCGTCAGCAAACACACGCAATACGCAGTACGTATCACGCATTATTTGCCTGTGGTCTTATCGCGCCCCGTCACATCGCCAGTGATGTTGGCTGTGCCGCTGATGTCGACGCCGCCGCTGCGATTGATCGTTTGGCGTTTATCTTCGACGCGGTTGTGGTTGCCCGCGACGATCGATCCGCCGACGCTGCCGCCCACCGCTACACCGCCAGCCCCCGCAGCCACTCCGCCGTGCGTGGCAACTGCGCCTGAGCCAGTGTTGATGATCGTCGTGCCGGACGCGCGCTGGAATTCTTCCACGAGCGATTTCAATTCAGCCGCGAGGTTAGGATCGGCTTTTAGTTTTTCGTCGATGGCGTCCGTCATGGGGGCCTTGTAGCCTTCCGGGTTCTGCTCGAAGCGCTCGGCGTTCTTCGCTTCGGCCGGATCGGCTTTGAGGCGCTGCATCACTTTCTCGAAGAGTTTCCCGGCGGCGTTCGCCGCGGCCTGTCCGGCTTCTTTGAGCAGCGTTGCGCCCTTATCGATGGCGTATTTGCCGAGGATGGTGGAGATAGCGAGGGTGAGAGGATCCATGCGGCTCCTTTTCAATGATCGATGATCGGCGTTCGATGCCGCTCACGTTTGAATCATTGTACATTGAACATGGATTTTTGCTAAATGGCGGGCGCGGCCAGTTTCTCGATCTTGGGCCAGGTATCATGCCACGTAATCTCGGACAGGCCGAGTTTGTGGCGCAGCGTATCTTCCTTCATGCCGCCGCGTCGATCGCGCACGGCGCACGTCCAGCGCAGCATCTCGAACGACAGCTGCTTCGGCAGTCCGGCCTGCTTGCCCACGTCGGCCAGAATGTATTCGAGGTTGCGCGAGGTGCAGGGGAACAGCGTGTTGGCAATCTTGTATTGCTGCTTGTATTCTTCCAGAACGCGCGGCCATTTGGGATCGAGCCGGAGTTTGCGTTCTTTGTGGAAGTGGCGCGGATCGGGATACCGAATCCACAAGGCCGGTTCGTCGGGGTCTGATAGATCAATGTGCTCCAGCGTGATGGCCATGCATTCGCTTTTCTTGATGCCGGTCTTGAGCAGCAGCAGCGCCAGCAAATGCGGGCGGGCGTCGGGCTTTTCGGCGTTGTGGCGCAGTTGATGCGTCACAGCCAGCACCTGATCGATCTGTGCGTCGGACAGCACATCGGGCAGGGGCGTGCTCACCGGCTTATGCGCGATCGGCGCGGCAGGATCATCGTCAATGGCTTTCGATTCAGCCAGCCAGCGAAAGAACGCTTTCAACGTCGTCAGGCGGCGCGACAACGATTTTTGATTGCACGGCACACCTCGACCGTTGACCAGCCAGTCCAGGAAGTTTTTGAGATCGCGTTGGGCGATCTGGCCGATCGGGCGGGCGGGCGTGGCAAACTCGATCAGAATGTGGAGGTCGTACACGAATGATTTGACGGTGTGGGGCGAAAGATCGCTTTGCTCGATGTGGGCGCGATACGCTTCGACCGCGCTCGACAAGGACGAACGGGAATTGAGTTTGGTCTTAGGGGCGCGAGCCTGATCGATCGGCGCGGGCGAAGCCGGTTGCGACCCGGTCGGCTGGGCGGGCTGCTGCGCCGGATTATCGAACAGCGAAAGTTGTCGGCCTGAGTCTGCCATGTCTTGCTCCGATCTTTAGAGATAGGTTACTCGATCGGGGGGGGAGTGTCAAGTGAACGGCCGGGGTTTGAACGATCCATTTGGCGCACTCTTGCGAGATAACCGGGGTAGTGGTAGAATCTAGGCCGCAGTCAAGAACGTCATTGGGCCGCTAGCTCAACTGGCAGAGCAGCTGACTCTTAATCAGCGGGTTATGGGTTCAAGTCCCTTGCGGCTCACCTTAGTATAGCATCTAACCTCCTTTCGCAAATCGCCCGGACAAAACACTTGGTCTGGGCGGTTTGGCAAGGGGTAGTGACGCGGAATAGTAACTGCGACGTTGCGTCGCCAAGTGGCAAGGCAAGGGTCTGCAAAACCCTCACCGTGGGCGCGTGGCCTAGAAATGAATAAGATGTTTTTGTTTTTTTCTACGCTCTCTTCCCTACGATCATCGCTCCCGCCCTATGCATGTAGGCGTGGGCAATCGCTGGTTGTATTGCTGGCAGCGAAATTCAAACTCATTGACGCCTGACTGGAGCCTCTCCGGTCGGGCGTTTTGCGTTGTGAGTAAGGGTTGCTGATTAAAATGACGACCACCGTCTTACCCCATCAACTCGAATGCTTCATTCCGCTGGCCGAAGCCGCTCACCGCCTGGGGCTGAGCCAGGTTGCATTGCGGCGGCTCGTCGAGTCCGGCCAGGTCAAAGCCGTGGCATTGTCTGATGGCGAGATCGGTGTCAGCGAGAACGGCGTCCACGCGGTTCAACTCGATCGCTTCATTCCCCTCGCCGAAGCGGCGCGGCAATTTGATCTCGGCAAGAATGTATTGCAACAACTGATCGAGTCTGGTAAGATACGCGCAGCAACGTTACCAGACGGAGAGATCGTTGTGAATGAGACCAGTGCTCAAGTTGCCGCCATCAATGAGCAATTGAAAGCCGTAAGGCGTGAAGACTTCAAGAGACTGCGCAGTCGGTCGATCTCTACGTCCGAGGCAATGAGACGGTATGATGTCCTAGATGGAACCCTGCGGCGCTGGGCGAGGCGTGGGCTCATCGCTGTTCTTGAATCTGGTTACGGAATGCTGCTTGATGAAGCCGATGTTGCATATTGTGCAAAGATATATCATA
>JADGQE010000449.1 GCA_017882055.1 Thermoflexales bacterium | reverse complement strand
AATACTCACGCCAGTTTGGGAGTCATCCGGGGAATCCCGGTTGAAGAAGTACGATGTGTAAGCTCCTCCTTGTCACTGCGGCAGCCATTGCGCTCGACACGGTTTCTGCATTCGCCGATATGCAAAGCCTGACGACAGACGTCAGGTTTTGCCCTAGCTGGGCGGAAGCACATGAACGCACTTTGGCCAGCTTAAATAACGGCCGCCCGCGGTATCCGGTGAAATGGAAGGGCTGCATTTGGCTGAAGCAGGGCACTAAGGTGGACGTAATTGAACACGACGAGTCGTGGACTGAAATTCTTGTCAACGGAAAGCATTGGTTTGCGGACGAATAAATGTTTTAATCAGTTTTTGTCCATTCAAACTAAACGTGCAATGTCGCCTATCGGCACTTCGCGTCAATTCGGACCCGTGCTTTGATTGGTCGCTTTCGGGGCGAAGCGGACAAGTACAGACGTCGGCCTTGAACACCTCGGTCGAGAATGACCCAAAGCAGACATGCGATATGAGCCAGACGGAATTGCGCCCTGCGCCCGGTCCTGCGATCAATTTATTAGAGGCATGGCTATAAGGCCGCAGGTAAATACCGCCATCGTTCCCATGTGAAAGTTGCCTTGTTGCAGATCAATGCAGCGGTGGGAGCAATGTGCATTCTTTGGCGCGGGCATCGACGCAGAAGATGTTGGCAAAGACACCAACGGTTGCTATCGCCTGCACTCGCGGAAGGCGCGGCTGTTTGCAGTCAAACCTAATAGCGGCATCGAAGAGACAGAAAAGGAATAAATCCTTACAGCGAGCTGTTGCTGGAATAAGGATTTATCCCTCCTGTCACCATTTTAATGAAGCACCCTAGTGCGTTCTCTCGTGAAGAAACGATGAAGAAGTTGGAGAATTACAAGATGTACAGACATGGCCTTGCTGTCGTGTCCATGCTTGTTGTGTCATTCGCCTGGGCGCAAGGGTCAGACGAGGGTGCACTGGAAAAGTGCTTGGCCACGAAAATATCAGCGGATGACCGTCTGGCCGCATGTAGTTCGATCATCGACGCCAAGAGCGAATCTGGCCGTTCGCTCGCCGGCGCTTATTGCAGTCGGGGATTTGCGTTCACCGAAAAGCGCGAGCTGGACCGTGCCATGGCGGACTTGGATCAGGCCATCAGGATCGACGCCAAGGTCGCCTGCGCGTACAGCAATCGTGGCCGGGTGTGGGCCTTTAAGGGCGACCTCGACCGGGCGATTGCTGATTACAACACAGCCATAAGATTTGATCCGAAATTTTCCATCGCCTTCAACAATCGTGGGGATGCATTTTTAGCTCGCAACAATCTTGATCGTGCGATTGCGGACTTCACCACCGCAATCAAACTCGATCCAAAGAATGCAACTGCCCTTGGCAACCGTGGCTATAGTTATTTCCGAAAGGGTGATCTCGACCGCGCCGCTGCCGACTTCACGGCCCAGATCAAGCTTGCCCCGGATGACCTGCTGGCGTTCATCAACCGTGGCAATGTTTATCGCGCGAAGCAGCAACTCGATCGTGCCGAATCTGACTACGCTGAAGTGATTCGGATCGCGCCAACGGACGCTCGTGGCTGGCGAAATCGAGCTTTGATCAAGCTTCTGAAAGATAATTTCGACGGCGCAATCGCCGATTACGACAAGGCCCTGAACTATGACGCCAAAGACGCGATCTCCTGGAGCAACCGCGGGATTGCGAAGCGTGAGAAGGGCGATCGCAACGGCGCCGTGGCGGATTTCCGAAAGGCTCTTGAGATCAATCCAGCCCTATCATCCGCCCGAAATAGCCTGCGGGAATTGGGCGTCGAACCCTAGAATGGCGCCTTCCGGCGGACTTGATAATCGCTGTGTTTTAATGCCGGCACATAGCGGCTTGCGATGTCTGCTTATGATGCTGTGGACGGCTCCTCCACCGGCACGTGAGTGCCATGAATGTGTGGGCTGTTAAGGCCCCCACAATTGGAGGAGCCAAGCATGCAAGCGATTACGACAATCGGTCTCGACATCGCCAAGTCGGTGTTCCAGGTCCACGGCGTTGATGCTGATGGCCAAGTGGTCATTCGCCGTCAGTTGAAGCGCCGTTACGTCCTGGCGTTCTTCCAGAAGCTGCCACCGTGCCTGGTTGGGATCGAGGCCTGCGCCTCGTCGCATCATTGGTCGCGTGAGCTCCAGTCGCTCGGCCACACCGTGCGCCTAATGCCGCCGGCCTACGTAAAGCCCTACGTCAAACGGCAGAAGAACGATGCCGCTGACGCGGAGGCGATCTGCGAGGCAGTCACGCGGCCGACGATGCGGTTCGTCGCGACCAAGACGCCCGAGCAGCAGAGCTGCCTGATGCTTCATCGCACGCGCCATTTGTTCATCCGTCAGCAAACCGCGGTGATCAATGTAATCCGAGCCCATCTTGCCGAGTTCGGGATTGTGGCACCGGTCGGACGCAAGGGGGTTGAGGAACTGCTCGATGTCGTCACTGATTCAAGTGACAAACGGGTGCCCGTGGTTGCACGGGTGTGCCTCGCAGCACTCGGGGCACAATTGCGCAGGCTCAAGGAGCAGATTCTTGAGTTCGACCGTATGATTATGGCCTGGCATCGCTCTAATGAGACGAGCATGCGGCTCGATGCGATCCCCGGCGTCGGTCCGATGCTGGCTACTGCTCTGGTTGCCAGCATCGCCGACCCAAAGACCTTCCGATCAGGACGCAACTTCTCGGCCTGGATCGGGCTGGTGCCGAAACAGCACTCAAGCGGCGGCAAGGACAGGCTCGGCAGTATCAGCAAGCAGGGTGACCGCTATCTGCGCAGCTTGTTCATGGCAGGTGCGCTGGCCGTCATCCGCTATGCCAAGATCCATGGCGCCCAGCATCGACCCTGGCTCACGGCATTGTTGGCGCGGCGGCCGACGAAGGTCGCCGCCATCGCGCTCGCCAACAAGATTGCGCGGATGGTCTGGGCGATGATGGCCAGAGGCGAGCGTTACAAGGAACCCGTCGCACTCGCGGCGTGAACGAGATCGCGTCGGACATCCGGCGTGATGTGAAGGTTGGGAGGGCGAACAGCACGTAATGCAGAGCCGGTCGATCCGGCGATCAGGACAACCCACTTGTGCCAGCGCATTGTCGAATGCGTGCTTTTGACCGGGACCTG
>JADGQE010000448.1 GCA_017882055.1 Thermoflexales bacterium | reverse complement strand
TGCCCAATCTGCGAGGTCGTCTTCAAACTCGTATCGACGGCTTCCATGCCGGCGGGCAGCGGATCTTCGACCATCACGTAGTACAGATCGGTCGGCGCGGCGTCGCGAAGAACTGCGCGGCCTCTTCGAGTTGGCGCAGACCGTTGGCCTGGTCAACGACGAAGTGGAGTTGCTGCGGCGCGTGACGGGACATCTGAGTTATTTGTTCAAAGCGCGGATCTGTGTGATCGCGCTGCGCGATGAAGAAACCGGGCAGGTGATGGCGCATGGACCCGCGCGTGGCGTCGATGAGGTGAATCTGCCTCAATTTGAATTGCCGGCGCCACTCTTGACAGCCATGAGCGCTTCAGCGCCATCATATGTGTTGTGTGGCAGTCTGGCAGCCTCGATCGATGAGTGCCGCACCTTCGGCCAGCGCTGGAAGGTGAATGGTCTGTTGATTGCACCGCTGCGCAATCAGGGTCGATTGCCGGGCTATCTCGTCCTGGCTGACGACGCCAACAAATTCGCCGATGAAGAGGGACACTTGCTGGCGACGTTTGGTGGACTGGTGTCGGCGGCCATCGATGCCAATGCGCTGTTGCGGGTGACACAGGCGCGCGCCAATCAATTGAGTGAGGCCCTGACCGAGATTCAGGAACTCGATCGGCTCAAAGATGACCTGATTCAAAACGTCTCGCATGAGCTGCGTCTGCCACTGATGGTTATTCAGGGCTATATTGATCTGCTGAAGACCGGCGCTTTTGGCACGCTTGCGCCGGAGCTGCAAAAGACGATCGCGGTCGTTAGCGAGAAGACGGAGCTGCTGGGTAAACGCGTCAACGATATCATGCTGCTGCGCGGTATTCAGCACACCGACTTGCAGTTAAGCCTGGTCTCGCTGGCCGCCCTGGCGCGCGAGGCGGTTGAACGCGCGCGCCCCCGGGCGGAGAAAAACAAAGTGACGCTGGTGGCCGATATTGTGCCAGAGACGGCGCCGCTGATGGCCGACTATCGCCGCATGGAACAGGTGATCGATCAATTACTCGACAACGCCATCAAGTTCAGTCCGGATGGCGGCGAAGTGCAGGTCATCGTGCATGAAGGCGGCGATGTGGTGTATTTGAAAGTGGCGGATCAGGGCATCGGTATTCCCGCTTCACAGATCAACTATATCTGGGATCGTTTCTACCAATCGGACGGATCGACCACTCGCCGTTTTGGCGGCACCGGTGTCGGGCTGGCTGTGGTCAAGCAAATCATTGAAGCACATGGCGGCCAGGTTTGGGCGGAGAGCCAGGTTGGACAGGGCAGCCAGTTTTATATGGCGCTGCATCGATCGGCCGCGATTGAAGCGGGTATGCCCGCCCAGGAGGCAAAATGGTGAAACACGCTATTCTCATCATCGACGATGACACCGCGACGGTGCAGTTCCTGGACATTCTTTTTACGGGACGCGGTTACGGTGTGATCAGCGCCACGAGCGGCGCGCAGGGCATCGAACTGGCCCGCCAGCATCACCCTGATCTCATCATGGTCGATGTGATGATGCCCGACATGGACGGCTATGCCGTTTGCCAACAGCTGCGCGCCGATCCGAACACGGCCGAGATCCCGATTGTGATCTTGACCGCGCGGAATTCCCTGGCCGATAAAGCTACGGGGTATGAATCGGGCGCCAATCGGTTTTTGGTCAAGCCGGTAGCCATTACCAGGCTGGCCGAGATTGTGGATGAATTGACTTCGCAAAAGGCGTCGTCGGTTACGGCCCCGACCGATTGACGGAGGCTAACGGATGAAGGCGTTGATTGTCGAAGACGATCCGGAGGCCCGCAAAGTGCTGAGCCTGATCCTCAAACTCGACGGATATGAAATCTCGACCGCGTCTGGTGGAGCGGAGGCGGTGCAAGCCCTGACGACGATGGTACCGGATCTGGTGCTGCTGGATGTGATGATGCCGGGCATGGATGGTTATCAGGTCTGCGGCTGGGTGCGCTCCAATCCGGCCACGACCGCTGTGCCCGTCGTGATGCTATCCGGCAAGGCCGATCCGGAGAGCGTGGCGCGTGGACTGGAAGTGGGTGCGGACGAATATTTGTCCAAGCCTATTAGTCCCGGCAAACTGACTGCGCAACTGCGCGGTGTACTGGCGCGGACTGCCGGACGTGCACCGGCTTAATGCACAGGTTGAAGTCTCATCACACCCACAAGACGCCGCCATTTTTCTGGCGGCGGCGTGTATTGGTGTAGCGGGTTCTGTACCCGGCCGGCTGGTTGATTAATGCGACTGAATGTAAGCCGCATACGCTTGTCCGAGTGCAGTCATTTGGCCGGAGACGTTATCGATCAGGTTGCCCGTTGGATACTCGGTGTCAGACAGGCTGTACCAGCACCAACGTTGCACGAGCCGCTGGCCGTCACTCGGCAGGCCGATGGAATTATCTGTAGCCGTCATGAAGAAATCGAAAGTTGCCAGCATAAAGTTCCGCACGCGTTCCTCGGAAAAGCCGTAATCTGGCGGCATAAGGACGCCGTACTCGCTCACGATTAATTCGCTGTTGCGATAACCCCGATCAGCCATCCATCGCCGGAAGTCGATGATCTGCTGGCGGAAGATCAGCAGGTTATCGTGGTCGTCGATCGTATATAACGTTCCGGCATCGACCGACAGCCCCGGCGGAATATCGACGCCCCAATCGCCGCGCTTCTCCTGCAAAATGAAGTTGTGCACATTCCATACATCGATCGGCATGGCCTGCCCGAATTGATCTCGATAAGCTGCGAGGACCAGATCGAGATACTGTAGGCGCAGCGGCGTGGGCTGGGTTATACCACCGATGGCGACGCGGCTGGTCGGATCCGCTGCTTTCAAAGCCGTATAAATGGCCTGATAAGCCGCTGCGTATTTTGGGGGCGTGACGTTGTCTTGTACCGGAACATCCGGCTCATTGCCAATCAACCACAATGAGCCGGGCTGCTGCCGCGCTATGGCGGCGATCGTCGTTAGATCAGGACTGATCCGTTGATTCTTCAACCGCACCATTTGCACGAATTCCAGATTGGCTGGTCCGTAAGGCTTAGCATGAGTATTCCAGTCGAGATACCAGCCCGCGCCAATCGCCGACAAATTTCGGGGTGCGAGATTTGGCAAGGCCACTCCTACGCCAAAACGCTGGCGGGTTGT
>JADGQE010000094.1 GCA_017882055.1 Thermoflexales bacterium | reverse complement strand
GGTCGTTTGAAGGTCTGGCCGATGATGGCGTCGAGTTTATATTTGCCCAGCAGGGTTTCGATCGCCAGTGCGCCGACGAGGATGATGACTTCCGGTCGAATTAACGCGAGCGTTTGATCGAGATACGGGCGGCACAGGGCCAGCTCGTCTTTGGATGGGCGGCGATCGCCGCGGCCATCGGCCATTTTGCCGGGATAACATTTGGTGACGCTGGTGATGTATTGAGTCGCGCGGAACTCGGTTTCGTCGAAGCCCGCCTGACTCAGCCACTGAAATAAACGCCTGCCGGCCGAGGCGTTGAAAGGCCGCAGCGCGACGACTTCGGTGACGCCCGGCGCCTGGCCGACGATCATGATCCGCGCGCCGAGGCCGCCGGAGTAGATGCCGCCCGGAGTGATGGCGTGGCCGGCGTCGAGGCACTTGCGGCACGCTCGAATTTCGGCATGCAGTGCGGTGAGTTGTGCCAGACGACCAGGCGTTTTCATTGCGATAGGTGGATTACGGCAAAGACACGAAGTTTTCTTAGTGACTGCCCATGCCCGCCGCAATGCGGCGGCGCCTGGCGGGCCACCAACGCATAGCGTTGGGCATGGCCTGGGCCGCTAGGCGTGGTGTCTTCGTGGTTAGTCTGTTTTCTTTCGAGCGAATGCCCGATACGTCTTTTGCATCAACAGCGCATCGTCTTCCATCAACGGGCTTTCGCACAGGATGCGGCCGCCTGCGCCGAGATCGATCAAGGCTTTGAACAACTCTTTGTATTTCAAATCGGCTTCCTTCAGCGGCAGATGTTTCTTCTCGCCCTTTGGCCCGTACTCGATGCCGGATAGATGAATGTGCAATGCGGCCAGGCCGCGCGGACCGAGTCCCGCAGCCACGAGTTTCAGCGCGGCCTGGAATTCAGCGTAGGAATTAAATGAACCATCGCCACGCCGCGCGTGCAGATGGGCGAAGTCGATGCAGGGCAGCACGCCGTCGATGTCGCGCGACAGTTGAATCGTCTCTTCCAGCGTGCCGAGCATGGCGCTCTTGCCCATCGTTTCCGGCCGCAGCGTCACGTAGACTTTCTCGTCTTTGAGTTGATCGACGACTTCGGCCAAGCGCCGGCGGGCGATGGGATAGACTTTGGCCGGGTCCTCCGCCATGTATGATCCGGGATGAAAGATGATGTCGGTCGCACCGGCTTTGTAGCCGGCGCGAGCGGCGGCCAGCAAGCGATCCATGCCACCTTTCAGTAATTCTTTGGTCTGCGCGTTCAGGTTGATGTAGTACGGCGCGTGCACGCTGAGCGGCATGTTGACTTCAGCTGCGGTCGCTTTGATCGTCGCGCACGTTGCATCGCCGATGCGCACGCTTTGCACCCAGGCCAGTTCGAGCGTGCTGAGCTTGAGTTCGTTCAGGCGAAGAATGCCGCCGACTGTACCGCCCGGTTTCCTGGCCGTGCTAAGTGGTGAGCCGACTGTACCGAAGAGGAAACCGTTGGTGGTCATGGATATACCTTTCGTGAGGTGTCAACGAATCGCTGGATCAATTATCCACCCGGCGTCGAGGCCGTTGGGACAGACGCGGCAACTACCCGCGGGGCGGCCCGGGAACTCGATTGGGCTTGATCGAGTCTATTCAATCGCAACGATCTTGAACGTGATCTTGCCAACGGGCGCATCGATCTGCACTTCGTCGCCGATATGCTGGTCGATCAGGGCGCGGCCCAGCGGACTTTCATTGCTGATTTTGCCGTTGACAGGATTCGCTTCGGCCGCGCCGACGATATTGAAAGTTTCGTTGTCCTCGCCGCCGACTTCTTTCACCGTGACGCGCGATCCGATTCGCACTGCACCACCGGTCTGGCCTTCAATGATGCTGACGTGGCGCAGCATGTTTTCGAGCGTGCGGATGCGGCCTTCCAGAAAAGCCTGGTCCTCTTTGGCGGCTGTGTAATCGGCGTTTTCCGATAAGTCGCCTTGCTTAATAGCAAAGTTCAACCGCTCGGCCAGTTCTTTGCGCCTGGTCGTCGTCAGGAGTTTGAGTTCCTCTTCGAGTTTAAGTTTGCCTTCCGGCGTCAAATAAGTTGGCGTGGGTTCTTGCATGAGACGGAGTTCTCCTCACATTCAATTCACAGCGCACAGAGCATAATGCATAATTCTGTATTGCGCAATAAGCGTTAAGAATTCACTTTATGATTCTTTCGACGTCAAGCGTCTTCGTAGGCTTTCAGGAAATCGTCTCTCGATATGCCAACCTGAGTAAGGATCGTGCGAAGCGTCGAACCCTTGATCGTTCGGTGATTCGGCATGGTGAATGGCATTCGGCTTCCATCAGGGTTCTGTCGCTCCATCGCAATGTGGTTGCCTTCGCGGATCAGACGGAAGCCTAGAGCTTCAAGGGCCTTGATCACTTTCGGTTGCGGCGCATCCACCGGGAATTTCGGCATTAAATAGTGACTCGTGTTTCAGCGATGAATGCTTCAAGGACAGGCTGGTCGCTTTCGAGAACTTCCGGTCCAAAGGTCTCAATGTGGAATTGAATGGCAGATTTTACGTCGGCCAATGCCTCTTCATAAGTGTCGCCTTCGCCAATGACCACGCCCTTTAAACCAAAAGGGTAGGCTACGTAGCCATCAGAATGTTTTTCGACGATAACCTTGAGTTGCTTTAACATATTTTCCCCTTTGTATATGCTAAGTATAGCATGCTTGCAGCGGGATTTCAGCGAAGCGTGATCTGCGCCAATAGTCGTGGACCAAGGATCAACAAGCCGACAATCACCGCGCCGATAGCGGTGATGAGCACGGCTCCGGCGGCCGTATCTTTGGCGATTTTGGCGAGGGGATGAATGTCTGTCCCAACCCGATCGAGCGCGGCTTCGATGGCGGTATTGAGCAATTCGGTGCTGAGGACGATCATCATCGTCACGACGAGGATGGCCCATTCGATCGTGCTGAGCTGCAGCCATACCCCTGCGATCGCGACGACGATCGAGATGGCAAGGTGAATCCGCAAGTTGGCTTGCGTGCGAAATGCGTAGCCGATGCCTTGAGAAGCGTAGTAGAAGGATTTGAGTAGGCGCATAAGTCAGGATGAGGGACACTTGCACCCACTGCGTGGGCGCAGTGCGGTGTGAAGGATGAATCACCCACGTCACCGTGTCACCCGGTCAGTCTTTTGGTTCGGTCATCGCCGCGCCGATGCTTTTTAGAATCCCGGCCTGGGCTTGCCACATCCTGGCCTTCTCGGGCCGAGTGTCATGATCGTGGCCCAGTAGATGCAGCACACCGTGAACGACAAGCAGCTGCAATTCGGCTTCGACCGGATGGCCGCCCGCTTGAGCCTGCTCATTCGCCTGGGTGTAGGAGATGATCACGTCACCCAGATAACGCGTTTGCTTTGAAGCCTGCGGCTTATCATCGGTTGCAAACGATAGCACGTCTGTCGGCGCATCGACCTGGCGGAATTCCTGGTTCAGCGCGCGCAGTTGGGCGTTGCCGGTGATGACGATGGTCAGATCACCTTGCAAGCGCTGCTGCTCCAGCGTCGCGCGCGCGGCTTTGCGCAGCAGCGCCGGTTTTACTTTATCGAGATAGCGCAACGCAATCTGAATATCGATACGGGCTGCGTATTGTGGGTGGCGTGAACCGGGTCGTTTAACGCGCGTTGTGGCTTGCTTCATTGCTCTTTCTCTCTAGCGCGCCTTCGTTGATGGGCTGATTCGCTGGCGCATCCTTGGTCTCCTGGCCGGGATAACGCAACCGTGGATGGGAGATGCCCTGCTGGGTGGCGACGAATGACTCGCGGACCTGCTTGAGATCCGCCAGGGTGAGTGGGCATTCGTCGAGTTGGCCCCAGGCGATCCGATCCGTGATGACTTTGTTGACGATCTGCGTCAACTCTTCCACCGAGATCGGACGGTTGGCGCGCACGGCGGCTTCGCAGCCATCGGCCAGCATCAGCAAGGCAGTCTCTTTCGAGCGCGGTTTGGGGCCGGGATAGTGAAAGGCGCCTTCGTCGACGCCCGCCGCACCGGTCGGCGAGGCCTCGATCGCTTTTTGATAAAGAAAGCTGACGCGCATCGTGCCGTGATGTTCGGGAATGAACTCGCGTACCCGCGTGGGCAATCGATAGCGTTTGGCCATCTCCAATCCGTCACGCACGTGGCTGATGATGATCTCGGCGCTGGTGCGCGGATTGAGCTGATCGTGCACGTTGGAGCCTTCGACTTGATTCTCGACGAACATGTAGGGCCGGGCGGTTTTGCCGATATCGTGATAAAAGCCGCCGACGCGCGTCAGGAGTGAGTTCGCGCCGATCCGCTCGGCGGCCTGCTCGGCCAGATTGGCGACCATCAAAGTGTGATGATACGTGCCGGGTGATTTGTGCAGCAGCTCGTTGAGCAGCGGGTGAGTCGGTCGGGCCAACTCGAGCAGCTGCAGCGTGGTGGTGAGATCGAATAGATTGCCCAGTAAAAAGAAGCCGGCGAGCGTCAGGCTGGCCGACAGCCCGCCGTTCAAGGCGGCGGCCGCGATCAACGTCAGCAGCCCGATCGGATCGGTCGATCCTTCGGACAGACGAAAAGCCAGTATCACGGCGATGTTGATCAAAGCGACGTACAATCCGGCCCGGAACAGCGTGTTCAAGCGCTCGATGCGGCCCAGCGACAGCGCGGCAATGACGCCACCCGCGGCCACGTAAGCGGTGATCTCCATCGAACTGCCGGCCAGGATGCCAACCAATCCAGCCAGCACAATGGTGGTGGTCAGTGCAAGCCCGGTGCCCATCATGACGGCGATCAGCATGGACAGCGCCGCGGCCGGGAATAAAAAGGGCAGCACGGTGCGATTGGGCACGATCAACTTGGCAATGATCAAAAAGATCAGCAGCAGCAATAGCAGCAAAGCGATATTGCGTGGGTGCGCCAGCAGCTCAGGCTCGAAGCGTCGCAAGTACAGGCCCAGCAGCACGGCGAAGACGACGGCGATCATGAACGCGCCGCCGATATTGCCCCAGCCGATCTGGCTTTGGCGCAGACCCAATTGCTCCAGCGCTTCGATCTGCAGCGGCGTGGCGATTTCACCCTGGCGGATGATCGTTTGCCCCACTTCGATGTCACGCTGACGCGGCTCGATCTTACTGCGCGCATCTTGCCGGGCTTGCTCGGTCGCCGTGTCGTTGCGAGCGCGATTGGGCACGATAAAATTCTGCGCAACTTCGCTGACCAGCGTCGTCTGCTCTTCCGTGAGATCGATCCTGACCAGTGCAGGCAGCCGATCTTTGACGTCATTGAGATTCACATCGCGGATTTCGCTGCGCATGGCTAGATCAACCACGGCGATCACTTCCGTTGAAATGCGTTGCCAGGTGTCTTCCGGCAGGTCGAGCAGTTGATCGATCGTGCCGGAAGTGAGACGCACATTGTCGATCGCGGCCAGAGCGGCGCGGCGTTGATCGATCGTAGCCGGCGTGTCGAGACGCACGGCCCGGATGAAGTCGAGCACCTGGCGGACACGCGCGATCTGCAGGCGAGCAGCGCGCGGATCGAGCGGATCGTATTGGATCGTGACACTCTGGGCGGCTTCAGTGCGGGCCTGTTCGGTCAAAACTTCGCTGACGTAGCGCAGGCTGCGCGGCGCGCGAATATCTTCAGGCGCAACGCCGCCCGTGTTGAGGGTCACCTGGCCGGCTGTGATCAGCGGCGCGATCAAGATCACGACCACGCCAATCACGAAGATGGCAATGATGATCCAGCTGCGAAGGCTTGGCCAGATTCCTGGCCGTTTGGCGGAAAGATCGTTTCCCAAGGTTCTTGACATGGATAGCCATGCTCAGGCAGACCTGTCCCGGTCTTTATCATAAGCCGATGGCTCACATTGTACCATACGTATCTGGCAGCCTGGTCTGGCTTCTGAAGGTGCAGCTGAGGCCGTCGGCTACTGTGACTCGCCCGTAAAAGAAACAGCGTGCTCCCGAATTTCGGGTAGTGTCCCTGTAACGGTGACATGACCGATTTGGGCTTATTTCCATCGAGATCGCGGTGGCACTCGAAAACTTAGCAACTCATCAATCGTCCAAACATGATCAGTCAGCCCGGCGGCCATCGCCGGCGTTACGGGTCGCCATTTCTTGGGTGAACCTTGTCCATTCTTAGTTGGGAGCGGAGGATCGAGTTTCGCCCATGCCCCACTCCGCGCTGCGGAGTGGGTGGGCCGCTGGGCGTGGCGCAGTCCGCGATGGGGACAACAGAAATGATAATAAGCAAACGCCAGCGCCAGTTGATATTTCAAATAGATCCGCTTCTTCGAAAAAGCGTTCACCTTGCGCCCCAGTCGTCGGGAATGCTGTCGAATGGTCAAATGATTGCGCTCGACGCCATAGGTGTTGATCACCGTACTCACGGGCGATGTTCGCAAAAAGGTTCGCAGTTGTTGCTCAGTGCCCTACACCCAGCGGGCCGTGACACAGACCAGATGTTGCCCTTCGTGTTCTTTGACGACCACCGCGTAACACAAGTCGGGCGGCGGCCGCTTCCGCGAAAGTGGAAAACGTCCGCGAGTGCCCTGCCGCGTCGGCGTATAATCTTCACCGTACACCTCCAGGAGGGCATCGGCGTAATGCGGGAGGTCATCGCTGGTACGCCTGGCGGCCCACCTCAGCCCAGTGGGCTGAGGGCATGGGCAAGAACGGCCAGTGCGAATCATGCTTAGATTTCAGGGTTTTTATGAACTGCGGGGCATCGGCCAGGGTGCGTTTGCCGACCCGCCAGGTCGGGACCAGTTTATGCACCGGCTCAAACGCGACCCAGATCCAGGCATCGCCATACCGTCCCACAATTTTCTCAAAGGCGGTCAGGTGTTTTTCTTTCTTATACACAAAGGTCCACAGTTCATCCAGTTGACACTCGGTCAAATGCAGATCGCGCAAGAAGTCATCCAACAGCCGCTGACCGTGTCGGCCCACACGCGGCAACCACTGCGCCACCGTGTCTTTGTCGCATCCGATGTTGCGCGCCGTCGCTCGAATGGAAGCGCCTTCGGCCAGTTGACGCACTCCATCTCGAAAGATCAGCTCTGGCACGCGCAGGCCAGCCTAGGCCGTTCCCGCGCGCGCGGAAAATCGATGCCGACAGTCCACACACTCCAACTGAGGTGCCCGACGATGCCAACCGGCTCGTACCAGACGCGCCTGGAGCCCGGTCAGACCATAGCGATTACAATATCGGTTTCGGCAATAGCAGGTCGTCAGATCCATGATTGCAGTTTCCTTGATCGAGATTCGATCAAGGAAACTGCAATCCGACCTACTCGGCAAGTCGCTGTTTCGCCCATGTCACCGTTACAGGGACACTACCCGAATTAGGCGAATCGAGCGGTATCCACCAACCCAGCACCCGTGTCGCGACCAGGTAAAAGATCACCACATAGCCGGCGTCCAGCCCACCCAACATCAAGCCTCGCCAGGCCGACCGGCTGAGCGCGATCCAGCGATCTTCGCCGCGCGCCAGGATCATGTCCCGCTGAGGCCAGACTTGCCGGCTGACCGCATAAGCGCCAACCAGCATCAGGACGATGAAACCCAGTTGATAAATCACGCCAAAGAGGGTATCAAAGATATCCTGCACCCAGAAGAGGATGTAGTTCTGGGCCGTATCATATCCGGCTTTGTCCAGCGGCAAGTAGTTGAACGCAGCCAGCAGTCCGACGAGGCCGACCAGGATGGCGATCTGTCGGGTGTTGCGCCAAACACTCAGCCCGCGCCAGAGACTGAGGAGACAGGCGACGATCGCAATGAATAGAAAACACACAAACCCCAGCGTGAAACTGAGGTTGTTAATAAAACTGGCCCAGCTGCGCTGTTCTGAAAAAGCGCGCCCAAAAGCATCTGGAACGCGCAACCAGTACGAATAGCTGCCCACCTGATCGCCTTGAATGCCGACGTCCAGCCGCAAATCACCTTCTCCGATCGGGTAGTCACGGCGCTTCCATTCAAAACTATGATCGACCCGACCGCTGGGCTGCTGCTCGGATGAGGCCGAGACCGGTTCCCAATCCGTGAGGGTCCAGTGGCGATCCTGCGTCAAATACGTTTCGGCGATCAGGCGGGCCTGATCCTCGGTTAACTGCGCCCCCGCCAGATCCTCGGTGATGGTATGCGAAAAACCGATCACCTCGCCATCGGGCAGCAGGTCCAATGAGAAGCCTTCCTGTTGCAGCGGTTTGAACCACCGCATCGACCAGGACCAGATCGGTAGCCGATCGGCGCGAACCCGACGATTGGTTTCGGCGACGCCGAATGTCCGCTGCAGGTAAGTCGACGCAAAGGAACTCTCGTAAAAGGTCAAGGCGGATTCATATTGAGAAACATCATAGCCTCGGGCCTGGAGATAGGCTGAGGCACGCTGCTCGAGTTCGGCGCGTGACAGGGTGAGATCGATCGCGGCCTCAGGAAAGGCTTGATCATATAACGCCACAAACAGAATGATACCGATGAAGCCTGCCAGGGTGAGCACCAGATCGATTCGGTGCGAATGCGAAGGAGTCGGTGTGAAGTTCATCATTCAATCCTGAGTGGTTGTGTCTGGAGATCCAAGTATGTCGAATCGATGCGGCGTCGGTAAAATTTGCAAATCGGTCTTCATGTGCTACACTGATTTGCATCTCTTTCTACTCCGACGGAGTCCAGCCCAAAGAAATCAAGGCCGTTGGATTAGCACTTAGATCGCGACCTAGACCCGGTTGGATTCAGGCCATACGTCACCTGGCCGGAGGTCATCCGACTGACTATAAACAATGACCGCATCTTGCCGCTGAGGCTGCCCCACCGCAATCCAGGCAGCGCCCCGATAAGTGATTGCCAGGCTCGTGTATAGCCATTGGGGAAGTTTGCCGCTCAGCACCACCCCATGCCCCGTTGGCAGCGGTGGCGCCGTCAGCGTTTCCACTTCAGCGTAATCGATATAGGCTTCAGGCAGACTACCTTCGACCTGGCTGTGATCCGGCCGGCCGGCTACATGGAGCTGCAATGGTTCATCCGTTCGTCCTGGACCGAACGTCAACGGCATCGCTTGGACCCAGCCTAGCCGAGGATCGAATTGATAGAATGGCGACGGCTGAGTGAGACAGGCAACGGCGGCGTAAAGCCAGTTGGGGCCGCGGCCATACAGTGAAATCGGCGTGGCTTCAGGCAAATAGTCGAGCACACGCGGCAAATCTGCGTACCGCCAGTCGGCTTTGTTACCGGTGAGCGAGACGCCCAGGGTATGGGCCAATCGATCCAAATCAATAACCAGCTCGGTCGGAGCGCAACTGAAATGCTCACGCCGTAGTTCGGCCGGATCGCAGGCGAAAAGCTCGGCGATGCGCTCCACCAGGGCCTCAAAGGTAGTGCCCTGAGCAAGGGCACCCCGCTCCAGGCCGGTGAGTGTGCCGACGAGGATCGGCGTGGACTCAACGATCTGATCAACCCCGGCTCGCTGCGAAGTCAGGCGGGCGAGCAGGGGTAAGTTGTGACGGGCCAGTCGCTGCACCCATTCTGATTGCGCATCGATCGTGGGTGCCAACACAATGCCATGTGTGCAATTGTCCAGAACGCGTTCCTGATCAGGTGTGGGCTGGCCGCCAATATCAACGACAAGTGGCAGGTGCCGGTGCGCAATGTCACGGCAGATGCGGTCTGTCCACTGCGGCGTGCCATGGCCTTTGATGCGGATACGCTGGACTAATTCCTGCGCCGTCTCATTGGCCCAGTCGCCTTCACCGTCAGGATAAGCACGCAGCACGTAATGATCGATGCCTATGGCACGCAGGGCCTGCGTCAGGCTGTAAGCGAGCACCGATTTTCCACTGTGCGGCGGACCGCCGATCAAAACGGCTGAAAATAGTTTCATCGCCAATTTCCCTTCAAAGGATATTGCATGGTGACCGAGAGTGTGCTGATCGCAACGCTGGGCGGACAAGCCCAGGTCGTCACTTTCGCGTTAGACGATCTGCTCGCCCACAGCGAAAACATTTCGGAAGTCATCGTCTTGCACGTTGCCTCAGATGATCCTCGTCTACAGCACGCGCTGGCCCAACTCGAAAACGAATTTGCTCACGATGTCTACGCGGGGCGTGCCTGTCGCTTTAGCCACATCGCGCTGCACAACGGCTCGCGGCCTCTTGAGCAAATTGATGATGAATCCGCGGCCGAAGCCACCTGGCAGATCGTCCACGAACTGATTGCCCGTCTTAAAATCGATCGTCGTCAACTCCACTTGAGTGTGGCCGGCGGACCGCGCATGATGGCCTTGATGGCTATCTCAGCGGCCACGCTTCACTTCGATCACCACGATCGATTGTGGCACATGTATACGCCGCCGGAGTTCCTGGAGCGCGCGCAGGACGGAGCGATCCTGCATGCTCAACCCCAAGATGGTGTGCATTTGATTCAAGTGCCGCTGGCACCCTGGGGCGCCTACTTTCCGGCGCTGCGCTCTTTGACTCAAGCCACCTCTGCCCAATTGATCGCCGCCCAGACGCAATGGCTGGAGAGTGGCGAGCAAGAGCATTGCCAGAAAGTCGTCCGCGCATTGACCGAGCGCCAGCTGGACGTCTTGCGGGCTTTTGCCAAAGGCGTGAATCTGCAAGAAGTCGCCGAAGCGCTTGCGGTGACGGTCAAGACGGTGCATGCGCACAAGACCACGATCCTGGAAGAATGCCGCAACGCGTGGAACCTGCCCGACGGCGAGCGGCTGACTTACCATTTCATTCGGGACAAGTTCGAGCGCTATTTTCAGACACAAACCAAGGATAGCATAAAAACACGTCGATGACATTGGACACAGTTCCAATGAAGAATTGGAACAGTTCCCTTGTTGGATGGCAACAGCCTGGGCTATACTGAGTCTGCCTGAAGAGCAGGGCAGGACTTCACATTCCGACAATTGGGAAACGCGCAACGCGAACATCCGGTGCGAGGAGGATCAATGAACTTGAACAACAAAGTGTTTGGAGCGGCGCTGGCCGGCTTGTTGCATGACGTGGGAAAAGTTGGAGCAGCGTGCGCGTACCGATCCATGGAATCCTGCGCCGGGTATTGAGCGTGAAGGCCAACCCGTGCACGCTACCTGGTCAGCCTAT
>JADGQE010000093.1 GCA_017882055.1 Thermoflexales bacterium | reverse complement strand
GCTGACGACCGCGAAGGGCAACTCACCTGCACCCACCAACTTCATGCCGTCGGTCTCAGGGCGATAATCGAACTCAATCTCGATACCCTCTTGCGCAAAGTAGCCTTTACTCACGGCCACGTAAAATGGCGCGTACTGTACATTGGCGATGTAGCCCATCGGTACTCGAAGGTGCGTCAGCTGAGCGGGCGGGGTGGGTGTGGCCGCCGCGCTTGCACAGCCGGACGCGCCGAGGGTCATTATCAGCAGCACTAAAACAAATCGTTTCATGATGGGATGTTCCTTATCAAATGGTTGTCTGATTGATTGGTCAACTGGTCAATGGATTACCACCTTCGGCCAGCTGCCCAATCCCCAACTCCTGATCCCCGTTACCTCTTCCACGCCAGCCAGCGTCGTTCAAGCAAGGCCACGCTGCCGTACATCAGCAGTGCCATCACGACGAGCGCGATCAGGGCCACAAAGGTGCGCGACGTGTTATATTCGCCGTTGCCCTGCTTGATTAAGAAGCCCAGCCCTTTGTCGGAGTTGACGAACTCGCCGACGATCGCGCCAACCACCGATAGCGTTGCGCCGACTTTGAAGCCGCTGAGCACCATCGGCAGCGCGGCGGGAATTTCCAACTTCAGAAACATCTGGCGGCGATTGGCCTGCAGACTGCGCATGAGATCGCGCAGGTTCGGTTCGACCGATCGGATGCCGGCCGTGACGTTGATCAGGATCGGGAAGAAAACGATCAAGGTGCCGGTGACGATCTTCGGCGTCAGCCCGTAGCCGAACCAGATTGCCAACAGCGGCGCGATGGCCACGATAGGCACCGCCTGCGAAGAGACGATGAGCGGCGACAAGATCGAATTGGCGACAGTCGATTTTGCCAACGCGTAACCCAGAATGATGGCCAGTGCTCCGCCGATGATCAATCCGCCGGCGACTTCGATCAGGGTGGCGCTCACGTGATTCCAGAACGACGGTGTTTGAATCGAGCGCAGTAATTCGGCCCAGACCGCGCCGGGTGTGGGTAGAATAAATGCCGGATAGTTGCCGATCCGCACCAGCAATTCCCAGGCGGCGATCACTGCCAGCAGGGTGAGCGCAAGCGTGCCGGCACGTACCCAGGCTGCATGTTTGCGCGGGATGCGGATGCTGCCGAACGGGCTGCGAATGAGAATCCTTTGTGTTTTCGAGACGGCCATCAAGCCTCCATGATTGTCGTTGAGTGTGCGGCCGAATCATGCCGGAAACTCGGCGTCTTCGACGCGCGCTCTGACTCAACAAAAGCCCCGAAGGGAGATACAAACCTTCGGGGCGATACGACGCTCGCGCCGCTTGACTGCCTGTGCCGTTGATCAAAAACCCCGAAGCCAGTGTTGGCCTCGGGGCGGATCAACCAGCAAACACACACAGTTCTGCGCGCTGCAAGTGAACCTTCTTATATCCGGACTTTACCGTCGGCTCCGGAGTTACACCGGATCATGCCTGTTGACAGGCTCGTGGGCTGTACCACCGATCGGGAATTGGCCGCGAATTTCGTTCGCACCCTCACCCTGCCCCGAAGGTTATTATTCAATTGGTTGTGCTTAGATTATAACATTTGCGGCAAGCGTGTCAACTGAGCGGCCCGTAGTTACTCACACATCCAGATCGGCCAGTTGTCCGGTCGAGATGAAGATCGCTCGCTCACACAGATTGGTGGCGCGATCGGCAATGCGCTCAAGATTGTGAGCCACCCACAGCAGATAGGTGGCACGATTGATGTTCTTGGGATCTTCGAGCATGTACGTCAGCAGTTCGCGGAAGACTTGCTGATACAATTCGTCGACTTCGTCGTCGCGGGCTGCGATCTGACGCGCCAGCTCGGCATCATGCCGAATAAAAGCATCCAGCGCACCGCGGATCATCTCGCGGGCGATGTTGGCCATCAGCGGCACATCGATCAACGGCTTGAGCAGCGGCTGATCGAGCATGCGCAGCGTAATCGTGGCAATGCCGGTGGCGTGATCAGCCATGCGCTCCAGTTCCACGGCCACGTGCGTGGCGGCGATGGTCGCCCGTAGATCGCTGGCCGCCGGTTGCTGCGTGGCGATGACCGTCAGGCATTCCTCTTCGATCTGGAAGCGCATTTTGTTGATGAACTTATCTTCGTCAATGATCTGCTGGGCCAGGGCGCCATCGCGCTGCTTCAGAGCCGTGACCGCTCGCTCGATGGCCGTCTCGACCATGCTGCCCATGCGCAGGATGTCGTCTTTGATTTGGTTCTCTTCTCGATCTAAGGCGCTGCGAATTGTACTGGTGGTCATCTGATTCTCCCATTGGATTGAGACTGCCACTGGTTCAAAAAGCCCAGGACCTGAGTTTGCATGGCATCCCGCACGGCCCGGAACTCGGCCGCTTTTTGATCGGGCGGCGCGGCCGCCGGATCGGGAAAGCCGATGTGAACGCGCCGGCCCCGGCCCAACCAGACCGGGCAATTCTGGGCTGCGTCGTCACACACGGTGATCACCACATCAAATTCCTGGCCGGAAAATTCGCCGATGGATTTAGAGCGATGATGTGAAATGTCGATGCCGATCTCGCGCAGTGCGGCGATCGCTTCGGGGTGAACCCAACCGATCGGCCGGGTGCCCGCCGATTGGGCGATCCATTGATCGCCTGACCTGGCATTGATTAGCCCTTCGGCCAGCTGCGATCGCGCCGAGTTGCCGGTACACAACACCAATACGCGATATTTTTCGTCGCTCATGTTCGAGCTCATTGTAACACTCTCGATCCATCGGGTCAATGATTTGCACCCTCTCCGGGATGGGGTTAACCAAACCGGCCGGTCACGTAATCTTCGGTGCGCTGGTCTTTGGGCAGCGTGAAGATCTTTTGCGTCACGTCAAACTCGATCATCTCACCAGCGCGATCGGGTCGCATCATCATCATCGCGGTGTAATCGGACACGCGCGCGGCCTGCTGCATGTTGTGTGTCACGATGACGATCGTGTAGGTACTCTTCAAATCTTGCATCAACTCTTCGATCTTCAACGTGGCCACCGGATCGAGCGCCGAGCACGGCTCGTCCATCAGCAGCACTTCCGGCTCGACGGCCAGTGCGCGCGCGATGCATAGCCGCTGCTGCTGCCCGCCGGACAGCGCCATGCCCGATTGATTCAACTTATCTTTGACATCTTCCCACAAAGAGGCCGCGCGCAAACTCTTTTCGACGAGGTGGTTGAGGTCGCTCTTGCGCGTCACGCTGTACAGCCGTGGGCCATACGCCACGTTATCATAGATGCTTTTCGGAAACGGGTTGGGGCGCTGGAAGACCATGCCCACCCGGCGGCGCACGTCGACCACGTCGATGTTGGAGTCGAATAGCGGTTGGCCGTCAAGCATGACTTCCCCTTCGATGTGCGAGCCGGGCACTAGATCGTTCATGCGATTGAAGGTCCGCAGCAGCGTCGATTTGCCGCAGCCCGACGGGCCAATAATGGCGGTGATGGCGTTGCTCTGGATCGAAAGCGTCACGTCGGCCACGGCGCGAAAGGCGCGATAATAGATGGATAGATTCTGCGCGCTCATCTTGATCGCGTTTTCCGCGACCCGTACGGCTTCATTCACCTGTGGCTGCGCCAGCACTGTGGTCTTAATGGCTAAACTGTTTTCCATATCTAACCTCTTTTCTTGTAAACCTTAACGCGACAAGCCGAGCTTGCGCGCTCGCCATGCCACCAGGACGCGCGCCGATACATTGAGCACCAGGACTAACACGATGAGGACCAGCGCGGTCGCCCAGGCTTTCGCGTGCCAGTCAGCATAGGGTGCGATGGCGTACACAAAAATCGTATGCGGCAGCGTGGCGATCGGTTGATTGATGTCCGTGTTCATGAAAGGATTGCCGAACGCCGTAAACAGCATCGGCGCGGCTTCGCCGGCGGCGCGCGCAATCCCCAGCATCAAGCCGGTCAACACCCCATTCAACGCTGCTGGTAAGATCACGCGCCACGACGTTTTCCATTCGGGCGCACCTAAGGCTAACGAGCCTTCGCGCAGCGTGCCGGGCACAAGACGAATCATTTCTTCCGTCGTGCGAACGATGATGGGTAACATGATGAAGGCCAGCACCACGCCGCCGGCCAGCGCCGAGAAATGTCGCTGCGGCAGCACGATCAACGCATAGGCGAAGATGCCCATCACGATCGACGGTACGCCGGAGATGACATCCGTGCCAAAGCGGACTGCCAAACCGAGTGGGCTATTAGCGTGAGAGGCAGCATAAAACGCGGTGAGCACGGCAATGGGCGCGGCGATAATGATTCCGATTCCGACCGTGATCAATGAGCCGACGAGGGCATTGGCAATGCCACCGCCGGACACACCAGCCGGGGTAGGCAGCTGCGTGAAAAAGTCCGCGTTGAGTGCAGGCAGACCGGTCTGGACAACATAGCCGATGATCCAGATCAACGGCACTATGGCCACCGCCGTCGCCAGGCCGGTCAATGTGAGCATCACGGCGCTGGTGGCTTTGCGCCGGCGCGTTCGCGTGGGAGAAGATCGCAGCGCAATCGGGGTCATGCACGAGCCTCCGTGAAGGTGCGGCGGCCGACGCGCCAGATCAGCAGTCGCGCAATCAAGTTGATGATCAAGGTCAGCACGAATAGGATCAAACCGATCTCGATCAGTGCGTTGAGATAAAGATCGTACGTGGCTTCGGTAAATTCGTTGGCGATAATGGAGGCCATCGTGTAGCCCGGATGCAGCAGCGAAGCCGAGAGGTCGAGGTTGTTGCCGATCACCATCGTAACCGCCACGGTTTCGCCCAGCGCGCGGCCCAGGCCTAGAATGATCGCACCCAGCAAACCCGACAGCCCGTACGGCACCAGCACTTCCCAGATCATTTCCCAGCGGGTTGCGCCCAGCGCCAACGAGGCTTCACGCTGTGAGTTTGGAATGGCGCGGAACACATCGCGGCTAATCGACGCAATCGTCGGCAAGACCATGATCGCCAACAGCAGCCCGGCGGCCAAACGACTGGGGCCGAAGACCGGTCCCTCAAATAACGGCAGGAACCCCAACGCGCCATTGAGGCCCTGGGCGACCGGCTTCACAAAAGCCGGGATGAACACAAACAGGCCCCACAGGCCATAGATCACGCTGGGCACGGCGGCTAACAGTTCGATCAAAAAGCCGACAGGCTGCCGCAACCAATCGGGCGCTAATTCTGCCAGGAAGATCGCAATGCCGATCCCTACGGGAACAGCGATGACGAGCGCAATCGCCGCAGTGATCAACGTGCCGAGAATGAAGGGCAGTGCGCCAAACGACTCGGCCACGGGATCCCAATCGGCCGTGGTGATGAAATCCAGGCCGAATTTCTCGCGTGCCAGCGCCGAGCTCTGCCATAATTCATAACCAATCGCGATGACGAGTGCCAACACGCTCAGCGCGGCCAACGTGAGCAGCAAACGATAGAAACGGTCGCCGTGCTGCCAGGCGCGCGTGAAGCGGTTCACGCTTGCAAACGAACCACGTGCTGCGAAATGAGATTGTGTAGCCACAGCTGACTCCTCAAAAACGGCGCAACCTTGCGAGGGGTGGAATTGAAGTAAGTCGTTCGACGCGCGATTCCTCGCAAGGCTGCTGCTCGCACTTTTGACACAAGACCCTCCCTCGGCCAGTAATTACCGAGGGAGGGTGGACGGCCACATCTAATCCAATAAGACTTACTTCGCTAAGGGCTTGCCCTGGCAGGTGATCTGCGCCAACTTCGCGTTGACTTGATCCTTAACTTCCTGCGACAGCGTCACGTAACTGAGACCCGTCGCCGACTTGTCCCCATCTGGCCCGAAGGCATACTTCAAGAAGTCGATCAGCTTCTGTGCCCTGGTGCAGTCTTGTTGATCCATGTAGATCAGCAAGTAGGTGTACCCGGCAATGGGATAGCTGGCCTTGCCCGGCCCATCGACGATCGAGATGGCGAGTTTGTCGCCCAGTGCCGTGCCGAAGTCGCCGATGGCGGCCTGCGTGCTCTCGATCGAGGGCGTCACATATTCGCCGGCCTTATTCTGGAGCGCATTGATGGCGGCCTTGTTTTGCAGCGCGTACGCCAGTTCGACGTAACCGATCGCGCCATCATTCTGCGACACTGTACCGAACACGCCTTCGTTGCCTTTGCCGCCTAAGCCGACCGGCCACTTCACCGATGTCGCCTTGCCGACCTTGTCTTTCCATTCGGCGCTGACGCTTGAGAGATAATCGGTGAAGATGAAGGTTGTACCGGAACCATCCGAGCGGTGCACGACGAGGATGTCTTTGTCGGGCAGCTTCACATCGGGATTGGCCGCCGCTAACACCGGATCATTCCACTTCTTGATCTTGCCCAGGAAGATGTCGGCCACCGCCGTGTACGGGAACTTGAGCGACGCGGTGATCATATTGCCATCATCACCTTTGATGTTGGTGACGATCGCTTCGGCGCCGGCGACGGTCGGGAACATCTGGATGCCGGGGGCCGCTTTGTATTGATCGTCGTTGAGGATCGCGTCGGATGCGCCGAAATCGACGGTCTTCTGGGTGATCTGCTGGATGCCGCCACCCGAGCCGATCGACTGATAGTTGAACCTGGCCGAGGTATCGACAAAAGCGTAATCATAGAACCACTTGCTGTATAGCGGGAAGGGGAACGTTGCACCCGCACCGTTGATGGTAATAGAACCAGCGGCTACGGGCCTGGGCGCGTTCGGGTCGATGGTCGGAGTGACGACCCTTTCAACCACCTGGGACTGACCCGGAACCACGACGGTTTCTTTAATCACTTGCGGTGTCGATGCGGCCGGCGCGCACGCTGCGGCGACAATCGCCACCAAAATCAGAAGACTGATCAGCGTAATCCGAGTATTGCGTTGCATGTTTCTTCTTCTCCTTAACAATTTTGTATTTTGATTCACAGAGATGCTACCAAGGATTACTTTACCAGCTGGTCCTCAAGCGGCTATTAAGCGATTGTTAAAAGTGCTTAACCTGTGGCAAGTTTTGGGCTCTGAGTGATATCGCTCCTCTCCGAACGTTCCGCATTCAGCGAATGATTGAGGGGCTGGAGTTTGAACTTCTGAGGGAAAGCTCGGGCGCACCAGGATAGAGTCTCAGGCTCGGAAGGTGAAGGCCCGATATATAGTCTATCGATGGCTGGCAACGATAGTGTGGGAAGTATGAAGGGGTCACGCGTCTGGCTAAAAGAATTCGCCCCCGAATCAAACCAAAGATTCGAGGGCGACGCCTGCATGTTATTTCCGGTTGCAACTGGCCGGCTGCTCAACCCATCATGGCTGAGACCGCAAGTTATCAATCGCCGCTAAGAAGACGGCTTGATACAGCACGGCGCGATCGCTGAGCGGGCTTTGTAAGAGCACCAAATAAGTGGTGGCGTCTTTCTGGCCCAGGGCCAGGTCGATGCCGCTAATGGAAGCCCTGGTCGAATAGAGTTTCCAGTCGAGGCCGTTGGCCGATCGGGCGCCGGTCTGTTCAAACTTCACTTTCACATCGGCTTGCGCCAGTTGGGATTCCAGCAGGTTGAGCAGCATATCAGGCGCAACCGGCGCAGCCTGTTGGAGCAGGGCAGTTTGATCGGTGAGTTTGCCACTGGGGGTATAAGCCCCGGCACTGACCTTCTTCCAGCCGGCCGGCACAACGCCGCCGATTTTCATTAGCGCTTCAGTAAAGGGCACGAGTTTGATGTCGGCGGCTTGCAGCGGGACGGCGAACGTGGTCTTGGTCATTTCGTTCAGACAAGCTGCATCGGGTTTCTGGCCAGGGTTATCGAAGAAGGCCAGCACCATATTGCGCGGGCAGTCTTCAGTGAGGCTGGCGCCGTGCCCGCTGCGCGGTATGTCAAAGTAGAAACTGTGGCTTAGAGTCCGGGCGGTCTCTTCAGCCCAGGCGGGCGGCGTGATCGGATCGAACTCGCCTGAGAAGACCAGCGTCGGAAGGTCGCTCGTGACCGGCTGATTCTCGATCGGGCCGGCAGGTGTCTCGCCCCAGGCCGTGCACAAAGCCGGCGCGTTTTTCGATGTCAGCGCAGCATATTCAGGATACTGCTTGGCTACAGCCGCGATGTCGGCCGGCTGCGTGAAGGGGATTTCTTCTTTGCACTGCACCGCGTATTGCATACCGGTGCTGATCTTGTCGAGTTCGTTCAGGAATGCGCCTTGCAAACCGGCGGCTACATCATACTTGCCGTCACGGATGTCGAAGATCATTTGGGGAATAAGCGGAATCATAGATGTAATGTACATCGCTTGGAATACAAGCCCGACTAATCCGTCGCCGTTGAGCAGCGCTTCTTTGGTCTCACCGGTGTGAAGTTGGATGTTGAACTTGACGGGTTGCTGATCGAGCTTCTTTTTTAGATCAAAGAAAACTTGGCGTAAATTCGGGTAGTGCTGGGCGCAGGTCGTATCCGTTGAGCAGGCCTTGAATAACGCTTCGAAGGCACGCGCCCCATCGGCGGGAGTCTGCGAGTACAGATCGACTTGCGGCGGATAGACCGAGCCGATGACAACGCTGCGAATGCCCGGGGCCATATCGCGCATCGCCGTCAACGCCAGACGTGTGCCGTATGAGATACCGTATAGATTGAGTTTAGCGTAGTGCAATGCCTGGCGGAGTGATTCAATATCCGCTGCGTTTTGAGCGCTGTTATACACTTCGAAGTTCACACCGGCTTTGGCCAGTCGGTCGTGGCAGGTCAGCAAAGCCTGATTGTTGAGTTCCTCGCTTTTTTGCGCGTTCAAGTCCTGGTCGAGTGTGTCCAACACAAGTTTTGCCTGTTCGGGGCAATCTAGCGCTGGCTCGGAATAGCCCGTGCCGCGCTGATCGAACAAGATCAGATCGCGCTTCTGCAACAGCGGGCCGAAGATCAGATCGAACTGGGGCGGGTAGGATCGCAACGGACTGGCGCCGGGGCCGCCTTCAAGATATACGATGGGATCTTTTTCTGGACTGGTTGCATCACTTTTGAAACGCGCCACGGCCAGTTTGATCGTCATGCCGTTTGATTTCGTGTGATCTTCAGGCACGATCAAGTAACCGCACTCGGCCGCGTGCCCGGCAGGTTCTGTGAACCAACATTGGGTCGGTTCAAAACGCGGTACCTGACCGGCAGTGGTTTGGGCCGTCGGTGTGGCTGACGTGGCTGGTGCAGGTTGGGTATTGCAGCCTGAGAGTACGAGAGCGGCAATTACGATCGTGAATAGAATGCGTTTGATGTTCATCGTTAGTCCCATTGCGAATGATATTTTTATCGCCGGAGGCCTCCGGCCTGAAACGGTATCATCTCGCGGCGTATTATATCATGGGCATAGTGTAGCCTGGGCCGATGTGAGTAGTATGCAGCAATTCTCAATTTGACCTGTCGTAATGGGCCGGCGACTCGAAGTCGCGCCCGCCTGGCGCGCCAGGTGCCACCGCATTGCGGTGGGCATGGCGTCTTGAGCCGTTGGCTGAGCGTCCACCTACGTGGACGGGGCTTCGTCGGCGGTAGGCCCTTCAGGCGCGATTTCAATCGCCAGATGCCAAATTGGGAATTACTGCTGCTTGTCGA
This sequence comes from Thermoflexales bacterium, assembly GCA_017882055.1. Classification (GTDB taxonomy): domain Bacteria; phylum Chloroflexota; class Anaerolineae; order Fen-1058; family Fen-1058; genus JADGQE01. The sequence goes on along the minus strand of JADGQE010000093.1, from coordinate 1,521 downwards.
AACAGGGTTGCGCATCAGGCCGTGTGTGCTAAGATTAGCGCCCCTGAACAATCTCAGCGCGACGTGACCCGGTAACCACCTGTTTTCCCTCTCCGCCCGCGCCGAATAAACAAAGAGGTCGGCCATTGAATACAGCTCGATTCGTCGCGTCGGCAGCGCGCGGCTTTCAATCTTTGCGGGTTCGCAATTTTCGATTGTTTTGGATCGGACAACTGATCTCACTCACCGGCACCTGGATGCAGACGACGGCTCAAGGCTGGCTGGTGCTGAAGCTGACCAACGCTTCACCCTTCGCATTGGGCACCGTGATCACGCTTCAATTTTTGCCCGTGATGGTTTTTGCCCTGTTCGGCGGCGTGCTGGCCGATCGACTGCCCAAACGCTCGACGCTGGTCGTCACGCAATCGCTGCTCATGATCCAGGCCGCCATCTTCGGAACACTCGTCGCGACCGGATTGATCCAGCTATGGCAGGTGTATGTGCTGGCCGTGACGCAGGGTTTGATCACGGCGATCGATAATCCGCTGCGGCAGGCCTTCATTTACGAGCTGGTCGGGCGGGCTGATCTGGTGAATGCCGTGGGCTTGAACTCCATGACGTTTCAGGGCGCGCGCATTTTTGGCCCGGCGCTGGCCGGAGTCGTGATTCAACTGATCGGCATTGCGCCCACTTTGATCCTGAACGCAATCAGCTTTATCCCCGTGATCTGGGCACTGCTGTTGATGGATCGCAAAGCGTTTTTCGGCGCACCGCCCAGTCGTGATGGATCGATGCTGGGTAAGTTGAAGGAAGGTCTGGGCTTCGCCGTACACACGCCGATCATTCTATCGCTTCTGATCGTGGTCGCTTTCATCGGCACCTTCGGCTACAACTTCACCGTGATCACGCCGCTGGTGGCCAATAACATCTTGAAAACAGACGCAACCGGCTATGGCTTGCTCAGCGCCGCGATGGGTTTTGGCGCGCTGTTTGCGGCACTCGGCACGGCTTACGCACGTCGCATTACCATGCGCCGCATGCTGATCAGCGGCGGATTCTTCAGTATTTTTCTGGGGGCATTGGCGCTATCGACTTCTTTCTGGCTGTCGATGGTGATATTCATCCTCATCGGTTTCGCCGCGATCACCTGTGCCACGGCGACCAACACGCTCTTGCAACTCAATACGCCGGAGCAACTGCGCGGGCGAGTGATGAGCATTAATATCCTGCTGACACAGGGCAGTACACCGATCGGCGGGTTCTTCCTGGGCACACTGGGACAGTTAGCGGGCGTGGCGACCGCCATCAGCGTCTGTGCGGTATTGTGCTTGCTGGGCGTAGGAGTTGCAGTCTCGTATCGCTGGCGGCTGACGCATGCTGCACCCAAGACGGTCCGGGCCGCGTAAGACTTTTCGGCTTTTCTGGCTTGAACGGGATTATTGCAGCCGACATAGAAATCAGGACGCTGATTAACGCAGACCCTTGCACCGCGCTGCGGAGCAGGGCAGGTGTGAACGCTGATTTTTCTTCTTATCCTTCCAA
>JADGQE010000447.1 GCA_017882055.1 Thermoflexales bacterium | reverse complement strand
AGTTCAAGCGTGTACTGGCCGGGCGGCAGATCAGCAATCGAGATACGCTGCAACTGCACAAATTCATCGCCAGGCTGCCAGCCATGACGCGGATAACCCAACCGATCGTCCTGCAATGGAACAAGGTCGCCCTTCGCATCAAGCACATGCACGAAGATCTTCGTGAGCGAAGGTTGTCCTTCACGCAAGATACGCCATGCCGTCCACACCGTTAACGTCCCATCGGCACGCGAGATCGAAGTGGGCCGATCGATTCCGAGCAAAACAATTTCATCATCGAACGAAACCGGGCAGCCAGAACAAGTCCAGCCGGCGAGCACCGTCCGAGCCGCTGCGGCATTGAATGGATAAATCTTAAAGTCTTTCGTCTGAGTAATCGGCGGGGAATTGCCTACAAAACGCGACTTCAGATTCTCGTCAAGAGATACGAAAGAAGGGAGTGCGATGCGTTGATCGGCCGCGCCGGAGATCATGACTAGTGAACTCTGAGCATCAAACCAGCGAATCGATAGATCGCGGCGCTGCAGAGTCTGATCGAAGATGTACGGATCCGCGTCTTCAATGAAATCGCCAGAGATAATGACAGGCGTAGATTCGCTTGACGTATCCAGCGCATAAGCGATTTCCGTGTGCGCCGCCGAGTATTGAAAGCGCACATCCTTATCGCGGCCCCAGACATCGAAATAATCATGCCACGTCGTCACGGCGGTTTGCCCCACAGAGACAAAGGCAATGGCGATCACCGCGACTAACCGCCAAGACAACGCAGATTTTTCTCCGCGCGCTCTGCGAACTCCGCGGTTAATCCAATCGCCGATTGCCACAGTCGCGATGGCAGGCAAAACCAGCGTCGGTGTTTGCGCGGCGATGGCGCGATAGAAAAACGGCGCAGGTGCAGTCAGCATGTTCGGCAGAAGTGTGACGATCAGCCAGATCAAGATAAAGGCATACTGCGGCTGTTTCCAGCGGATGACGCATACGATCAGTCCGACGTAGAACAGGATCGATCCAAATCCGATAAACAGGGGGCGTCCAACGACGTTATAGATCGGTTGCGGATCACCGCCGCCTTCAAACGTAAACATCTTTAACGTCGAAGTGGCTGTGTCGATCACGGGACTAAAATCGCCGCGCAGCATGGCGCGGATCGGTTCGGTTTGAAAAGCGCGTGCCGTTTCGGCATCGGGGTGAGTGACCAAAAAATAAATCAGCGGCAATGCAATCACGGCAGTCACGCCGAAAAACACTGCAATCGATTTCCAATTAGTCTTGAAGCGTGCTCGCTCCCGCCAAAACACATAGGCCATAAATACGAGGTAGATCAGCGGCACGACGCGACCAGGCTGGTAAGTGTAGAGCGTAAAGCCGAGAAGAACAGCGGGCAATACAAAGGATGAGGGATGAGGGATGAGGGATGAAGTTGGTAATTGGTAATTAGCAATTAGTGATTGGTGATTGGTGATTGGAAGTCGGCGATCAGATTTGTCCGTTGCGCCTTGTGCTTTGCCACTGGCAGCCTTCCGTATATCCCACACGTGCCAAAAAGCCAAGGCCGTCAACGTCGCCAACGTCGTCAACGTGATGTTGCGCAGCCCCGCTCGTGACGTTGAGACCGTCCAGAACATCACCGCGATCCACGCCGCGCCGATCAGCGCTGCCGGCACGCCGAATAATTTTCGGAACAGCAGATAAGCCGCTAATAGTTGAATGAGTCCCAGCAAGCCGGAAACCAGGCGCAGCGCCGAAGTCGGATCAGGCACGAAGTTAAGCGTTGCAGCGACGAGGTAATGATACAGCGGCTCGCGGCCCCAGCCTTCCTCGAAGTAGATCGGCCATGCGCCGGATCGAATTTCGCGTGCGAGGTGTGCGTCAATGGCTTCGTCGTAGTGCAAGCCGGGCGGAACTTCAGTGAACTGCGCAAAGCGAAAAACGATCGCGACGAGGACAATCGCGATCAGACAGAGCTGTTCAACACGGCGAGGCCAATGAAATTGCGTGGCATTCATCATCGAGCCGCATTATATCACGGCACCTTCAGCCGCTGGCTTGTCCCTGATCCATCGTCGAGGCGCAGTCGCTCAGCGGTGTCGACGCGATACAGACCGACATCGAGCGTGAACGGGCCGAGCGCGCCAGCCTTCAACGCAATCGAATAAGGATCGGTGACAAACTCGCCCGGCTGCCAGCACGACGTGATCGATTGGTTATTCACCGGCATGTTATCCTGCTGTCCAACCTGTTGTCCATTCGCATCGAGCACATGCACAAAAACAGTATACGCGTGCGGTGGCTGAGCCACAGCCTGCCAATACAATGTAAGATTGACTGTGCTCGGCAGAAAACTCACATCATAGCCCCGCAGCGCAATCTGACGATCGAAAGATGCTTGCGTCGCAACCGCTGGATTGGGCGGAACAAAGTTCGACGTTCGAACCGGCGGTTCATCGAGGAAACTGTCGTTGACCAGCCAACGTGTGTTCAGGATAAGGAGTTGCAGTGCCAACAAAGCGATAAGCCAAACGCAATACGGAATACGAAATACGGATTGCGTAGTACGTATTCCGTATTGCAGATCGAGTTCTTCAATGGGGGCTAAGGCAATTAAGGTTACTAACGGACCAAAGTATATCCACAAGCGACCGACTTCGCCGCGCACGATACCGGAGAGATCAAGCAAGATGAGCGTTACGAAAGTGGCAATCATCAAAGGCCAAGCGTTTCTCGAAAGTTTCAGAATCTTGCGAAGATTCAGCAGCAGCAGAAGTACGATCGGTATTCCGAGGAAAGTAGCAAAATCGATCGGGTTCCAGGCCAGCCACAGGCCATATGATCGACCGCCGGTGGTCGATTCCCAGGCCAGCCGCGATCCGGTGGAGAGCACCTCCAAGGGATTGGCACGATAGATCAGCGCATACAAGATCCAGATCGACGCGCAGCCCAGCGCAAAAGCGATGATCCGGCTTAACCACGAAGACACTAAGTCACGAAGTTTTCCCGGCACCTTAATGACCTCGCGGTTAAAGACGATCCACGCCAGACTATACAATCCGACGACGGCAATCAACACACTGTTGCCAACGCTGAAGAAAGTAGCAATCGACAACGGCACGCCCGCCGCAAACAGCCGCCGCATTGAACGCGCTTCAAGACCGGTGTGCGCCAGATACAGGCTAACAAACAACAACAACGGA
>JADGQE010000446.1 GCA_017882055.1 Thermoflexales bacterium | reverse complement strand
GATGGGGTCGTCACGTATTATCTCCCCGCGGGACGCTGGACGAATTTCTTTACCGGCGAGGTCAAGATGGGTCCGGGCTGGGTGCGTGAGACGCATGGTGTTATGAGTCTCCCCTTGATGGTACGCCCCAATTCCCTCATCGCCGTGGGCAGCCGCGAGGATCGACCAGATTACACCTATAGCGAGGGTGTCACCTTGCAAGTATATGAGTTAGAAGATGGAGTACCTACTGTTGCCGTAATTCCATCGATCACCAGGGACGGGGATGCAACGGTCGAAGTGCTGCGTGAAGGACATACGATAACCGCGAAGTGGCACGGGAAATCAAAGCGATGGCAACTCTTACTGGTGGGGATTAGATCGATTGCGTCTATTGAAGGTGGTACGGTAGACAGGAACGCGAAGGGTGTGCTCATAACGCCAATCGTCGACACCGATTGCGTGAGAATAACATTGGATGCGAAGTCAGAAACGGTTGTGCCAGAGATGTCTGCCGGCAGTTGAACAACGGCAAGCAGGTTATCAGCCCGGCCTGGTTTGAGAGTGAGCCGTAGCGTCACCTTGATGGGGCTCTAGGCTCTGCTAACGTTTGCCGATATTCTTCACTCCAAACTTCCCAAACCCACACGCGTTTGCAGTCAGTGGATCATCCGGCCGGTGGGCATCGCTGTGGCAGTCAAAAACCCCATCCGTTCTGAGTTGACTCGGCTGGCATGTTGGCGACAATCGGTTGACAACTTGATCTTGCTCCAAAGGATTAACTGTCTGGCGATCGAGGCTCAACCGGCTCGGGTCGTTCTGGCAACCAGCCTGCCGCCACGTGACTCAGCCTGCCCGCCACTCGATCATTCTCTCTGCCGCCATCGATCGTGCCCACAGCAAAACTGACCTCATCTGCACTTAGTACAAATTACAGGTCCTTAGACCTCGTCATGTCTGAAGCAATCAATCGTGTGATCGTTGACCATCCCGGTCGCCTGCATGTGCGCATACACGATCGTCGAACCGGCGAATTTGAAACCGCGCCGAATTAAGTCTTTGCTGATCGCGTCCGAGAGCGGTGTCCTGGCCGGGATTTCTTTTAGCGTCTTACAGGCGTTCTTGATCGGCCGTCCATCAACAAAGCGCCAGATAGACGCATCGAACGAGCCGAATTCTTTTTGGACTTCCAGAAAGCGCTGCGCATTGTTGATCGCCGCGGCAATCTTCAATCGATTGCGGATGATACCGGCATCTTTCAACAGCCGCGCCACATCGCGCTGACCGAAACGTGCCACCTTGACCGGATCAAAATTCACAAAGGCCTCGCGAAAATTTTCGCGCTTGTTCAGGATCGTGTTCCACGACAAGCCCGCTTGCATGCCTTCGAGGATAAGGAATTCAAACAACTTTCGATCGTCATGCAGCGGCACGCCCCACTCGGTATCGTGGTATTCAATCATCAGCGGATTGTTGGTCGACCAGGCGCAGCGTGATATGACAAATCTCCTTCAAGCAGAATAAGCCAGGATCATATCAAATCTTTTGAAAAGATATAGCACACCAAATGAGTGCGGCGCACGTCGCCGAGGCAGCGGTCAATCGTATTGCCGGTAGTCTGAATCGCTGCTTACAACGACGGCTTTTTCCCGGGCCTTTTCACTTTATGCGCCGTTTGTTGTGGCTGTGCCATTTCAATCGGATCGTAATCGTCCGTGTGTTTGTTGCGGCGCACGAAGAGCAAGATGCTCAAAATGAGCAGCTGCCCCCCAATCATCGCGGCAAGCTCGGGCCAGCGCGCTGAACCTTCCACGGCGAGACTATGCCAATCAACCACACCGGTCACCGTATCACCCACATTGATCGAATGATCGGTCAGGTAAGCCGCCCCAAACAGTGCCAGTATGGTAAATGAAATGGCCAGGGTAAGGGTGAAAAAGACAGCCAGAAACTGCACCTTGCGCATATAGACCTCCCTAGTGGAACTACCTGGTTTTCGTCACTCCGTCATGAGCAAGAATGATCATCTGTGTTTTACCGGAATCACCCATCGCAGCGAAGTATACGTCGCGGAGAACGACACGACTTTGTTATCCACCAGCCCGGCCGCCTTCGCGGCAGCGATCACGTCGACATCGCGAATCCTGGCGGCTTTGCCTTTGAGTGATACAACCCAGATCGCGCCATTGCTAACGAGATAAGACTTCAAGCGGGGAAGTTTCTGAAGCTCGATCAGACTATCGGCGGCGAAGAAAATCAAATCCGAGTTCTTACGCAAGCGACCTTTAGCGACATCGCTCGCCCGATCGCTTAGCTGCCTCCAAAAGTCCGCGTCGTCGATACCGATCACGCTCACTTTGGAGAATGGCTGCACGCCGAGCTTATCCATCAGGCTGCGGCTGGAATGAAATTCGGGGCGGCGCGGTTTCGTATCCATCATGCGACCTTGATCAAATTGTACACCAAATAAATCGCGCTCAACCACATGATCACAGCCGAGACGCGATTCAATACGCGCCGCACCTGTCCCATTGAGCCGATCAACTTGCCGGCCACGGCCAGCGCGAAGAACCACAGCCACGAGTTGAAAACGCAGGCAGTCGTGAAAGCGAAACGCGCCTCGTCGATATACGAAAGTGAACTCGTGCCAATCGCCCCGATCGTATCCAGAATCGCATGTGGATTCAACAGCGAGACCGAGATCGCGAACAGGATTTGCCGGCGCAGCGGCCACTGCTGCATGACTTTATCCGGTTCGTTGCTCGCTATGTCGGCGTGCCACGTCAGCCAACCGATGTAACCCAGGAAGCATACGCCGACGATCACCAGCACGATCTTGACCCACGCCAACGTCAGCACCACAACCGATATTCCGAACACTGCCAGCAGAATCAACAACGTGTCTGATAACGAAGCAGCCAATATCACCGGCAGCGCTCGTCGAAAGCGCGGTTGCGTCGCACCTTGCGAGAATACAAAGACGTTCTGCGGACCGAGCGGCAGAATGAGACCCAGCGATAAAAGATAGCCGTGAATGAATGCAGCGAGCATGATAGAAACGATTGGCTGCTGACGCGCCGATTACGCAAATAAAGAAAATTCGCAACTACGCAGCCGTCATTGCGAGATGACCATCCCTCAAGCGTGATGCGTGAGGGCAGAAACTTGCCGACCGCCGTGTCATTCCGAGGAGCGTTTTTTTGCGACGAGGAA
>JADGQE010000445.1 GCA_017882055.1 Thermoflexales bacterium | reverse complement strand
ACGATAGCGATGCGGGGTTGATCGTCATTCGGCACATCGGCAACGTTGGAATACATGCGATTCGCATACGCCGAATGGGTCAGTTGATTCAGTGCGAAGATCGCGGCGAGTGACACGAGGCCCAGGGCGAACAAGGTGATGATGAGGCGTTTGAGGTTTCGCTTGATCATGATGCGGTGGATTATAGCATGATGCGAAATTGGCAATGCAAAAACCCTGCGAAGGTTTTGAACCTTCGCAGGGTTGATTCGCATCTATCCCAATCGTTCCAGCTGCTCTTTCAACTTCTCTGCTCGCACTTGATAATCCGCCAACTTGTCGCGCTCTTTCTGAACCACATTCGCCGGTGCTTTGTTGGCGAAGTCGCTGCTGAGCAACTTGGTCAGCCGCTCGATCTGCGACGTGACTTCCTTCTGCTCTTTGTCTAAACGTTCTCGCTCGGCGGCCACGTCGATCATCTGGGCCAGCGGCAAGTAGATCGTCGCCGTGCCGAGTACCACTGGCAGTGCGCCCTGCGGCTGCGCGTCGAGGTGATCGGCTACATACAACGCATCCGCATCGATGCGGGCGAGGAAACTCAACTCGGCGCGGTGGCTTTCAAACAGCGCCGACTTTTCGGCTGAGATAATCATCGAGGCAAGTTTCTTGCTGGCTTCCACGTTGCGTTCGGCGCGGGCGTTGCGGATGGCGCGGATGGCATCCATGAGCAGCGCCATGTCGGCTTCGGCTGGCGCATCGATCGGGCCGGGCTGCGGCCAGTCGGCGATGATCAACGCTTCAGGCCAGTTCGCGTTGTTGCCCAGCGTCTGTTTCAGATTCTGCCAGATCTCTTCGGTCACAAATGGAATGTATGGATGCAGCAGACGCAGCGTCTGATCGAGCACGTGCGCCAGCACAGCGGCCGTGCGATTGCGCGCCGCCCCGTCGCCGGAGTTCAGCGGAATCTTGGAGGCCTCGAGATACCAATCGGCATATTCGCCCCACAAAAAGTCGTAAGCCTGTCGGCCCGCTTCGCCGTATTCGTAGTTGTCCATCAGGCGCGTGACGCTGGCGATGGTCGTGTTCAACCGCGACAAGATCCAACGATCGGGCAGGGTGAGTTGGAAGTTGGATGTTAGATGTTGGAGGTTGGAAAGCATCTCTCCACGCGCAGCGTCCAACTTCCAACTTCCAACTTCCAGGTTGCTAATCACGAAGCGGGCCACATTCCAAATCTTATTCGCAAAGTTACGATTCGATTCGATGCGGCTCACGCCCAGATTGAGATCGTTGCCAGGCGTGCCCGCCGTTAAGATGGTAAAGCGGAACGCATCGGTGCCGAATTGATCCAGGAGCGGAATCGGATCGAGTGCGTTGCCGAGCGATTTGCTCATCTTCCGGCCATGTTCGTCACGCACGATGCCGTGCAGATACACCGTATGGAACGGCGGCTGGCCCGTCATCTCCAGACCGAACATGATCATGCGCGCGACCCAGAAAAACAAGATGTCGTAGCCGGTTTCCATGACGCTGGTTGGATAGTAAGTGCGCAGATCGAGTGTGTCATCCGGCCAGCCCAGCGTCGAGAACGGCCATAGGCCCGACGAGAACCACGTGTCGAGCACATCCGGGTCTTGCCGCAGATGGGCGCTGTTACACTTGGGGCAGTGGGTCGGATCGATCCGCGCGGCCCATTCGTGTTCGCAGTTTTCGCACGTCCACACCGGAATGCGATGCCCCCACCACAGTTGGCGGCTGATGCACCAATCCTTGATCGTCTCCGGATTCATCCAGTTGTAATACACCTTCTCAAAGCGCTCCGGGATAATCTTGATCTGTCCATTCTGCACCGCCGCATAGGCTTTTTCGGCCAGCGGCTTAATCTTCACGTACCACTGCGTGGAGATCATTGGTTCGATAATTTCGCCGCCGCGCTGCGCACGGGGAATGCTGGTGAGATATGGCTCGGTCTTGAGCGTCAGTCCGGCTGTTTCCATATCGGCCCAGAATTTCTTGCGTGCCTCAAACCGATCGAGTCCTTGGTAAGCCCCGCCGTTTTCATTGATCTTCGCTTCAGTAGTGAGGATGTTGATGATCGGCAGTTTGTGCCGCATCGCGATATCGTAGTCGACCGGATCGTGGCCGGGCGTCACTTTGAGCGCCCCTGTGCCGAAGTCGAGTGACACGGCCGTATCGCCGATCACCGGGATTTCCCGATCGAGGATCGGCACCAACACGCTGCAGCCGATCAAGTGCTTGTAGCGCTCGTCATCGGGGTGCACCGCCACAGCCGTATCGCCGAGGATCGTTTCCGGTCGGATCGTCGCAACCGGGATGTATTCGTCTGATCCCGCCAGCCGATATTTGAAGTAATACAACGTGGCTTGCTCTTCGCTGTATTCCACTTCGATGTCGGACACGGCGGTCTTAAGGCCCGGCGACCAGTTCACCAATCGAGTGCCGCGATAGATCAGGCCTTTGTCGTAAAGTCGCACGAAGGCTTCGCGCACGGCGCGGCTGAGACCTTCGTCGAGCGTGAAGCGTTCGCGATCCCAATCGGCGGATGCACCGAGCCGCCGGATTTGCGTCTGAATGATGTCGCCGTATTTGGCTTTCCACTGCCACACGCGCTTGACGAATTCCTCGCGGCCCAGTTCGTCTTTGGTCACTTCTTCGGTGCGCAGCAGCTGCTTCTCCACTTGCAACTGCGTGGCGATGCCGGCGTGATCCATGCCCGGCACCCACAAGGCGCGATAGCCTTTCATGCGCGCATAGCGGATCATCAAGTCCTCGATGCTGACGAACATGGCGTGTCCCCAGTGCAGTTCGCCCGTCACGTTCGGCGGCGGGATTGAGATGACGAACGGCTCGGCCTCAGGATTGCGGGCTGATTCGGGCTTGAACCAGCCTTTCTGCCACCACCAGTCGTACAGACGCTGCTCGGTGGAAGCGAAGTCATAGGTCTTAGGCATCGTTGATTCTGGCATTATTCTCTCCAATACTGAATGCAGAATGCTTAATGCAGAATTGTGTATTGAGCATTCTGCAATGTAAATTGAAAAGCCTCTCTCATCGACAAGGACGAAAGAGGCTTCCGTGGTACCACCCTGGTTCGGCAACGGATAGACATCGAATAAACGGATGTCCGTTGCTGCACTCGTTTCGCTGTAACGGGCTGACCCGGATTGATCTAATTCCCAACCTTCGCAAGGTTG
>JADGQE010000444.1 GCA_017882055.1 Thermoflexales bacterium | reverse complement strand
GTCGAGAGATCGGCCCAGCGGCGATACAGGCGGGCCAGATTGGCAGAGTGATCGGTGTTGAGCGGATTGAGATCGCGCGCATGCTTGAGGATCACCTCGGCCGCCTGCAGCGAATCCTTGCGGTTGAGTTGATAGGTCTGAACGACATTCATTCCCAGGATGCCCTCCAGCGTGGACGAACTCGTCAACACATCGGGGGTGGCCGGCGCATTCGCCGCTTTTTCCAGATAAGCTGCGCCCAGCCAGAGATAGTAGAAATCTTCGTCAGGCGTCAGCTCGATCACGCGTTTGTAGTGTGCAATGCTCATATCCCACTGGCCGGCATTCCTGAGTGGATCAGCCTGCTTGTAGATCGTATCGGCGCGAATGGCGTTGAGATTGGTGGCGCTGATGGCGATGATCAAAGCCAGCGCGATGGGCACACTGGCGACCAGGCCCCAGTCTCCGGCGATCTTGCCGAACCACGTGCGCGCTTCGGCCAGCATCGACAAGGCCATACCGACGATGATCAGGAAAACGAACAGGTAGAACAGCACCAGTATATTGGCTATGCTGTCGGCCAGCGTGAGGAAACTACCGAAGTACGTCGTGAGTTCCTCCAGTGTTTTGGGTTGAGTGGTCTGCACGAGCCCGCCCAGACTCAGGATTTGCCCTGCCAGGATCAGCCAGAAGATCAACGCCGTGACGAATGAAATCAGATAGTAAGCGCCAACGGCCAGAGGCATATCTCTGGCTGCCAGGGTGCCGCGCCGCCGCATTTCGGTCAGGCTCAACAATCCGCCGAACAACCACGTGACGAAAAACATGAGCAGCGCGCCGGACGACGCCCGGTTCTGTTGATAGGGCAGACGCGTGAGCGAGTTGACGATCAGCTGCGTGCTAGTCGTAATTGGCGTGACGCTGGGATCGCGGGGTGGGTTGTTGATGAACTCATAACCGAGCGTGATCAATATCAGAGCGCCGATTAAGGCGGCCGTCAGCACCGGCCAGAACCAGCGGGGCAGCCCGCCGGCCGATCGTCTGGCCGTCGCTGAAGCGCGCCCGGTTTCATTCATGACACGCCGTGCCTTCTTCTTGTGGCGGGGGATGTTGCTAACGATCGGTTGCGCGGCGATCGGTTGGTTCGACCAGGCCGGGGCCGCGTTCAACGCAGGGACTGACTCGGCAGCCGGTTCATCATCCGTCGGCACGTAGCGCAGGCCCAGCACCACGAGCAGTGCGGCGAAGGTCCAGAAGTAGGTGCGCGTCGCGGCGATGGCGATCCCAAAGTGAATCTCGATGAAGTGCGCCAGCACGCCGGCCAGCAGTGCGACGATCAAAATCTGATGGCCGTGTGCTGCGCCGATATCTTCAGGTCGATACAGGAACAACGAATAGAAGATCAGGTAGCCGATCATTCCGGCGACGGCTCCGCCGGGCAGCCCGACGCCGATGAAGTTGACGCCTTTGAGCAGCGTCATTCCCAGCGCGCCCAACAGCGACCCGACGATCCAGCACAGGACAAAAAGCCGCTTGCCCCAGCGGTGCGACATCAAGCCCAGCCACTTTAGACCGAAGTAAAACACGCTGACGAACAAAAACTGCTCGGCCAGAAAGCCGATCCCGCCCGTGATCACGAAAGCATCAAACGTTTCATTGTGTGATCGATCGGGCGAAGCATTGCGGGCTTCAATATGGGCCAGATCGGGCGGGTAGAAGGGATTGTAGACGACGTACATCGATTCAGGCCCGTAGCCGATCAACGGACGAACGAAATTGAGTCCGTCCGTTGTGCCATCGGGAAAGGTTAGTGGATCATGCGGCGTGATCAATTTAACCGCGCCTTGCCAGATCAGTGTTCGGACTTTACCGGTGCCCCCTTCGTCGAGCAGGCGGGCCAGCGGGCCGATGACCTTAGTCTGGCGCAGATCTTCAACCATCGGACTTTTCGAGAGATTCAACCAGCTCAGGATCGCGACTGCGATCACGGTGAAGGTGACCCAGCTCAGCCACAGCCAATGCCAGGTGCGCTTGCTGGCCGCCAGGAGTAAGGTGAGGATAGCGCCGCCGCCGATAGCGCCCAGCACCGCCCACTCCAATGGCGCGAGCGGATCGGTACTCGAGACCAGGCGGCCCACGACGAAGTAGCCCAGAGCGCCGCCGATCAGGCTGGCCATGACGGCTGCGGCAACGGCCGCTACCATTCGAGTCACATTGAGGCTGCCTTCGGCTTTGGTCGTTGCGCGCAGCATCAACAGCGAAACCAGCACGAACAGGAAAGCGCCCGCGCCCATGCCGAGGATTGGGCCGCGGCTGTTGGCAAACCAGAAGGCAATCAACTGCACGGCGGCAACGAAGACGTAGCTGCTGGCGCGTAGAATATCCGAGAGGCGCGATTCTTCTTCTGCCAGGATGGTCCGGAAACTTTCGACGACACGGCCCAGCGTGAGGAAGAAGGCCATGATCAAATAGGCCGCGACGAAAATCGCGTTGCCCATGTTGGAAGCGACGCGGCTCGTGACATCGCCGCCCCAGGGCAGCGGGTCGAGCGAGGTCGTGCCATCACCGCGCTGCAGCAGACCGTAAAAAGCGATGGGCAGGCTGGTGATGACGATGGTGGTAATGAGCCGATCAAGCTGCTCGCGCTTACGCATGTTCTGGATCAGCATCCAAAAGACGACGATGTAGGACAGGGTTGTATACGTGCCTTGCAGCCGCTGATACGAGCCCATGAAACTCACCCGCGGCACAACTGACAAGATCGACGACACAAGGTAAACGGCAACCAATACCAGCGTCGGTATCACCAGGGGCGTGCGCAGCGTAATGCGATCGGCGCGGGCCGGGTCACGGCTCTGTCCGCGCTCTTCGAGCCACTTGACGATCCACGCGCCGATCATCAACAGCGCGATCGATCGCAGCAGCGTAAGTTTATCGGGCTCGAAGACGCGGCTGGAGTAGACGTTGAAGAACAGCGGCGTCAGGACCACCGCGGCCAGCCAGCCCGCCTCGATGATTTTGTCGCAGAGTGCGCTCAAACGGCTCGAATGGGTCATGGTTTAATCTCGGATATCTGAATTTTGACGATTGAGGATGATCAACGCAGCCTGTCGGCCCGCAGCCAACGCGCGTAATCATACCATATCTTGCCTTACCTCAGAAATCGATCGGGCTTGCATAGCCTGGCATATCAGGTTAGAGCTGACGCATCCAAA
>JADGQE010000443.1 GCA_017882055.1 Thermoflexales bacterium | reverse complement strand
GATCAGATCGATGCGGGTGTTTCATCGTGAATGAGAAAGGCCGCGCGCAGTAAATAGCCACGCCCGGCCTGAGAATGTGTATGCTATCTCCGGCTGCTCGCCTTCGGCGACAGCGTGGAGCGATGGTGTTGTTGCCGCAGGTAGTATAGCATCAATTGGGCGGGGGCGAAAACGAAGGCGGATGAAGACTGAAGGATGAGGGAGGAAGGATGATCGCGCCGACTCTTTGAACTGCTTATCAAGTTTCGCCAGTCAAGACCTCGGAGGTTTTCCAGCACAATCTGGTCTCGCTGACGCCTATCCACGTCATCCGTCAGGTCTTGCGCCTCGGCAGGAAAAACCTCCGAGGTCTCTACAGACAGCGGTGGCGGCCAGCGCGCTGCCGCCGTGTGGTGTTAAGGTTAGTCATCGCCTATGGCTTGCAGAATGCTTTCGATCTGCTGCTTGAGCACAGGCAAGTTGATCGTCACCACGCCCCACACCTCGTCCAGATCAATGCCGAAGTAATCGTGAATCAACACATCGCGGAAGCCGGCCACTTGCCGCCACGGCACTTCGGGATGCGCGTCGCGCACGGTCTGCGACAGGCGCCTGGTCGCTTCCCCCATCACCTCGAAGTTGCGAATGACAGCGTCCTGTATCTGATGCGATCCAGCAAAGGCGATATAACCTTCGCGCGTGTACGATTCGATCCAGTCGATGCATTCAAGGATGTGCGTCAGGTAAAGTCGTTCTTCATTCATAGCGGCACGGCCTGTTGGAGGACTTGTTGGCGAATCAAGTGATGCAGTGCCTTCTCAGTAACCACATCCACTTTACGACCGAGCAGATCTTCCAGGTCCTGGATCATGCCAATGCGATCCAATAATGTCCGGCCTGCTTCAAACTCAACGAGTACGTCGATGTCACTGTCGGGTCGGGCTTCGCCCCGTGCGATCGAGCCAAACAGACGCACGTTGCGCGCGCCGTGCCGTCCGGCAATCTGCAAAATATCGGCGCGTTTCTGTTTCACCAATTCGTCGACGCCCATGCTTCAGCCTCCGCAAATTCTCTCGAATGGCCTGCTCCAGGCGGGTTGACTCCTGGAATTGCTCGTCCAGTTTCATTGTAAGACGTTCGTAACTGCTCAGCCTCCTGAGCGGAGCGCCGCGCTCCTTCGACTTCGTTTCACTTCGCTCAGGATGCGCGCGCGTAGTCGAAGGATGTGGGCCGAGTAGTTACAGACGTTCTAGCTTTTCGTCAAATGGCGCTCGCGGATGTCCAACTCTTCACGCCCGGTGTGCGCAAAGTAAAACTCACG
Organism: Thermoflexales bacterium; assembly: GCA_017882055.1. Classification (GTDB taxonomy): domain Bacteria; phylum Chloroflexota; class Anaerolineae; order Fen-1058; family Fen-1058; genus JADGQE01. The sequence goes on along the minus strand of JADGQE010000443.1, from coordinate 1,913 downwards.
CTGCGGATGCGCCTGATGCCAGCGCTCGCAGGCGTTCATCACTTCCGCGCTATCGGCGCACGTCTCGATCACCGCGATCTTGTCGAGAATCCGCTGCTCATTGGCCGTGTGCGCTTCTAACGCTTCGATGATGAGCCAGCGATTCGGATACGCTTGCCGAACATCTACCCATTTCATGTAATTGTTTACCGAGGTGTCATGCTGAGGAGCGTTTTTTGCGACGAAGCATCTCTACGCTGATCAGCTTGAGTGCCAATCGAGGTAGAGATTCTTCGCAAACGCCTGGCGGCCCATGTCCCACTCCGCTGTGCGGAGTGGGACATGGGCAAGCGCTCAGAATGACACTTCCGGAGACGCGGTAAACAAATACCATTTCATATTAGCCGCCTGCTTCCGATCCTATCACATCCGGTTGCTCGAACAGCCTGGAGCAATGGTGTTGTTGCCGCAGGTAGTATAGCATCAATTGGATGGGGGCGAAAATGCAGCGCGAATTTTTCACGATCACATGGAGCAGCCCGACTGATAGCCCAATCCTCAATGTTGCGAGCGGGCGCGGTACGATCTGGGACAAAGAAAGCCGCTCAGTTCGTTTGCGAACTGAGCGGCTTGAGGTTTTAGGACAAGACAACGGTGACTGCGATCGAGACCATTATCGAACTCGCCGACATGAAAACCTATCCACCTGATCCAATTCCGTTGCTCGCCGTGCCTGGCGCTGTGAGCAAGTTCAGCGCCTTGAGCAATTGCGCATCGGTGCTGGCTTGCAACTGAGCCGCCGTCAGGTTGCGCTCGGCCTCTGGTACCAGTAGGAGCACATTCGGCGCGAGTGGGATCGGCACATCGGGCGCAATGCCCTGATGCCAGATCGTGCGGCCATTCGGCGTCAGCCACTCTTCAACGGCCAGCAGCAAAGCCGAGCCATCGGGTAACGGAAATTGATTGAGCACGGTCCCGGTGCCAATGGTTGTCGCACCGACCAACTTCGCGCGCTGAGCATCTTGCAGCGCGCCGGCCACGATCTCGGCCGCGCTCGCGGTACCATTGTTAATCAGCACCACCATCGGTATTTGGGTAGCCGCCCCGCCCGATCGCACCGGCACCGTTCGGATTTCACCCTGTGCGTTCTTCTCTTGCAGCACATTGCCGCTGCTCAAGAACTGGCTGCCCACGCCCACCGCCTCGTCTAACAAGCCACCTGGATTGTTGCGCAAATCCAGGACGATGCCTGTCAGCCCCTGGTGTTGAATATCGTTCAAAGCTTTCTGCAAATCCTGGGTGACGCCTTTGCTAAAGCCCGCCAGCCGCAAGTGCGCAATGGTCGTGCCCGGCAGTTGCTGCCACGTGACATTGTGGAGCGTAATGCGGGCGCGCTGAAGTGTGACCTCACGGACGTTGCCCGTAGCCGGCTCAATGATCGTCAGCGTTACCGAAGTGCCGGCCGGCCCCAGAATATGGTTGACCACCGCCGACAACGGCTGGCCCAGCATATCTTGACCATCGACTTTTGCGATGATGTCGCCGGGCTGCAAGTTGGCCTGCTGCGCGGGCGATCCATCGAAGGGCGCGATGATGACGACGTGCCCATCTCTGGTGCCGACTTCGGCGCCGATGCCTTCGAATTGCCCCTGCTCATAATTGGTTTCCTGGCGCAACATATCGGGCGTCAAAAAGCGGCTATGATCGGTGTCGCCCAACGCATCGACCATGCCGCTGATTGCCCCATACGTCAGCTGATCGGGTTTCAAGGCCGCCCGATCAACGTAGTCTTGCTGGATGGTGCTCCAGGCCGTGTTGAGCAATTGAAGGTTAAGCCCTGCATCGGCCTGAACCGTGGCCGGGTGCAGCCACTGCCGATCGATTGCAATACCGCCGAACATGCCGACGCCGAGCGTCAGGACGAGCACGATCGG
>JADGQE010000092.1 GCA_017882055.1 Thermoflexales bacterium | reverse complement strand
ATAGCGCGATCGGCGCCTACAAGTTTCTGCCCTCACGCATCACGCTTGAGGGATGGACATCTCAGAATGACATTCCAGGAAACGCGGTAAACAAATACCCCAATTCCAAAGGAGATCCATATGACGATAGTGATAGATGGTTCTGGCTTGACCCTCGAAAAGTTAGCACGCATCGCCCGCTACGGCGAGCCGGTGGAGTTGGCCCCCGAAGCACTCGAACGCATCAAGATTTGCCGCGTCATGTTAGAGGAGAAGCTCAAGGCGCGCGAGACCATGTATGGCACGAACACTGGCATCGGCGAATTCTCTGAAATCATCCTGTCGGATGAGCAGGTGCTGCAATTCCAGCGTTACTTGATCTACAACCACGCGGCGGGTATCGGTGACCCGGCTCCCATTGAGCACGTGCGGGCTGCTATGGCCGGGCGTATCAACGTCCACGCTCACGGCAATTCGGGTTGCCGTCCAGAGATCACGCTGACGCTGATCGCGATGCTCAACCAGGGCCTCACGCCGGTCGTGTGCCAGAAAGGTTCAGTCGGGGCGTGTGGCGATCTGGCTCCGATGGCCCAGCTGGCTTTGTTATTGATGGGCGAAGGCGAGGCTTTCTATCAAGGGGAGCGTCTGCCCGGTCACGTGGCGATGGAGCGGGCCGGCATCCCCGTCCCCGATTTGCAAGCGCGCGATGGTCTCGCGGTCATCAACGGCTCGAACTTGCTCACCGCCATGAGCGCGTTGCATCTGTACGACATGAATCGTTGGCTCAAGCAGGCCGAGATCGCCGCGGCGATGAGCCTGGAAGCCTTGCTCGCCAACCTGAAACCGTACGATGTGCGCCTGCACCAACTGCGCGGTTTCGCCGGCGCGATCCGTAGTTCCCAGGCAATTCTCAAGTGCATCGAGGGCAGCGATCTCAAGACCGGCAAAATCAAGACCAAGGTGCAGGATGCCTATTCGATGCGTTCCACGCCCCAGGTGATCGGCGCCGCGCACGATGCCATCGCTCACGCCCGCAAACAAGTTGAGATCGAATTGAACGGTGTGGGCGACAACCCGATTTTCCTGCCCGAATACCGCTTGACCCTTACCGGAGCAAACTTCCAGGGGTCGCCGGTATCCTTGCCGATGGATATGGCCGGCACGGCGATCACCATGGTGTGCGTGCTCTCGGAGCGCCGCTTGAATCGCTTGACCAACTCGGCTCTCAGTCAGGGCTTACCCGAATTTCTCACCAAGGGAGCCGGGATGTTCTCAGGGATGATGCTCAGTCAATACACCGCCGACATGCTGATCGTCGAGCAGCGCATCCTCTCGGCCCCGGCCAGCATCCAGTCCATTCCTGCCGCTGCCGACCAGGAGGACTTCGTCTCGATGGGTATGAACACCGCTTTGAAGAACGGGCAAATTTTGGATAACGCTTACGGCATCCTGGGCATCGAGTTTATGGCGGCTGCCCAGGCGCTCGATTTCCGCGGCTTCACCAACGGGCAGGGCGTTCAAAAGGCGCACGCGATCATCCGCAAGTATGTGGAACACCTCGACGTCGATCGCCCATTGTATCCCGATAACAATAGGATGAAGGCCCTGGTTGAATCTGGCGAGATTCTGGACGAAGTCGAAAAAGCGATCGGCAGTATGGAATAGGTATAGCACAGCCGCTTACCTGAATTAAAATGACACGAAGGTTCTATCCTGAGCCTTCGTGTTTCTGTCTTCTCTCCTTAACTTCCGGTTTTTCGCGCCAGCCGCATCTAATAAGCAAATTGGATCACATCAATACCGCCGAACTGATTACACGTAGTTGTGGGGGCGATCCCATTGCGATCGAGTCGCTGGTACACGCCTACAGTACAAGCGTATACCGCCTGGCTCTGTCCATGCTCGACGATGCGGCCGAGGCCGAAGAGGCCACCCAGGATGCGCTCTTGACGGCAATCAATCACTTAAGCTCGTATCGCGGCGAGTCGAGTTTTAGTACCTGGCTGTATGCGATTGCGTTGAATGTTTGTCGTGGCCGCCTACGCCAGCGCCGTGCCCGCGAACGGCTGGCGCAAGTTCTGCAAGTTTTTTCCCGGGTGAATGCCGAGACGTCTGAGCAGGTCGAGCAGCAGGTCGCCGAGCGTGAAACTGATGCGGCTATCTGGCAGGCGATCAAAGCCCTAAAGGACAAAGAACGTGAAGTTGTCATTTTGCGTTATTACCATCAACTCCATCAGGAGTGTATCGCACAGATTCTGGGCGTCAGCGATCGCACGGTTCGCGCTCGATTGAGCGCTGCATATGCAACTTTACGTGTCGCGTTGCAAGGAAAGGTTGATTGGAAATGACGGCATTGACGCATGATCGGGTCTGTCGTGTCCTGGACACGGGACGCGAGCAATTGAGTGTCGCGGAGCGGGTCGAGCTAGATCAGCATCTGGCTGAATGCGCTGAATGCCGAGCGTATGCAGCCGAGCTCACCGCACTTCAATCGACGCTGGGCCGAGTCTTGCACGAACGTTGGGATGGGCTTCGACCCGATCCTCAGCTAGAAAATAGATTTCAGGCACGAATCAGGAGACAGACCATGTCTAGGCGAATTTTGAATAATGCTCTGGGTGTGGCAGCACTGCTCGCGGTCGTTGTGATCTTTGTTGCGTTATTCTCGGCGCGGGCCCAATCGACGGCGGCCAATTCGCCCACCGCTGTAACACCGAACACGTTGACGCCGACGACGCTTCCGACATTGACAAGCATGCCAACATCGCCGTCGGCGTTGCCAACATTGGCAGACGCGTCAACACCGCAGGCGTCAGGCAGTAACGTGCTGCCTGACTGGTTGGATGAACGCGTTGACATTGGGGTTGCCACTTTGCATCTCCACTGTTATGGCAAAGGCAGCCCGACCGTGGTGCTGAATGGAGGCCCCAGTGAAGCGTGGATCACTTGGCAATCGGTCATATCTGCTGTGGGCAAGTTCACGCGGGTGTGCGCTTATGATCGCGCCGGTTTAGGGTCCAGCTCACCTGGCCCTGAGCCGCGCACCAGCCAGCAGATGGCTAATGAACTCGCTGCCTTACTGGATAAAGCGAAAATTCCGGGACCGTATGTGCTGGTCTCTCATTCGACCAGTAACTGGATCGACCGGTTGTATACGGCCCAACACCGCGATCAGGTGGCAGCGTTAGTGTTCGTTGCTCCCTTCCACGAAGATATGATCTCCGGCACGTTGGCAATCTTAGCGCCTTACCCGGCTGATCTGGAGAGCACTCGTCAAGAAATGGCCAATAAGGGCGAGGGTCTATCGGTTGACGATTGGTTGACCAGCGCCGATCAAGTACGGGCGGCCGGCACACTCGGTGATTTACCGCTCGTGCTGGTTGCTCCCGGTAAGGTCGCCTCGGGTAGTGAACCTTATGCCGGGCAAATGGCTGCTATGCTGGCCCAACAGGAACAGCAATTGTTGGCGCTCTCAACGAACAGTGTTCGTCTGGTGGCTGACAACAGCGGGCACTTCATTCAGCGCGATCAGCCGCAGATGGTCGTCCAGGCCATTCAACTGGCGATTGAGAAGATCAAACCCTAACGAGGATACAAAGCAAACCAAAGAGATTGGCTGCAAACCAAGATATAGCAGTGACCGGCGATCTCCCCGAAGGCAACAGGCGTTCGGGGAGATTTTGTTCCTGCCAACAACTCTACTGATGACTACTTCGCTTTGCGCGTGGGTTTCTTGCGCTCGCTGGTGCGCGCCGCAGGCACCGGCCTGCTCGTACTCGTCCGAGTCCGGCCCAAAGAACCCGCGAATACCACTGCGGGCGCGCGTCGTCAACTGGCTCAACGTCGCATTCGCGGCGCCGCGCATGATGCCATCGCTCACGCTCGCAAACAGGTCGAGATCGAATTGAACGGTGTGGGCGACAACCCGATTTTCCTGCCCGAATACCGCTTGACGCTTACCGCTTAACCAACGCCGCCCTCAGTCAGGGCTTACCTGAATTTCTCACCAAAGGCGCGGGCATGTTCTCGGGGATGATGTTTAGTCAGTACACCGCCGACATGCTGATTGTCGAGCAGCGCATCCTCTCGGCCCCGGCCAGCATTCAATCCATTCCGGCGGCTGCTGATCAAGAAGACTTTGTCTCGATGGGCATGAACACCGCTCTCAAGAACGGGCAAATTCTGGATAACGCTTACGGCATCCTGGGCATCGAGTTTATGGCGGCCGCTCAGGCGCTCGATTTCCGCGGCTTCACCAACGGGCAGGGCGTTCAAAAGGCCCACGCGATCATCCGCAAGTATGTGGAACACCTCGACGTCGATCGCCCGTTGTATCCCGATCACAATCGGATGAAGGCCCTGGTTGAATCTGGCGAGATTCTGGACGAAGTCGAAAAAGCGATCGGCAGTTTGGAGTAGCCTGGCCGACCTGCCCTACACTTGCAGCCGTTTCTGCGGCAGTAACAAATGCCGCCAAAACGAACCTCCGTTGCCCGACCCTATGACTGGGGCCGGGCGCTTTCATTCATTTCCAACAGATATGAAGTTGACTAGGGCACGCACCCGTGGTTGTCTCAACCTCTCTAGACGTTTGCCCGATTTGTGGGCTACCGCTTTGGGGATCGTCGTGTACCCAGTTGTATGTTACACTCAATTATGGTTCCTGTAACCAAATCCAGCCAAGGGAAAATTAAGGAGATTACAGTATGAAACTGCTGCACATTATTGCGACGCCTCGCGAGCACGAGTCCAATACTCTAAAGGTTGCCAATGCTTTTCTGGACAGCTTGCGAGCGAAGTATACCGATTTGAACGTTGACGTTATCAATCTGTTTAACCAAGACTTGCCCGCAGTCGCGGGTGACAATATTGATTCCAAATACACCCTGATGGTCGGCCAGCCCATTGACAAGCGTCATAAGGAATCATGGACGCAAATTGAGGTACTGATCAATCATTTCTTATCGGCGGATATCTACTTGCTCTCCACGCCGATGTGGAATTTTAGCATTCCTTATGCGCTGAAGTACTACATTGACGCGATTGTTCAGCCGGGTTATCTCTACAAGTACAACGAACAGGGACAGCCCGTCCCCCTGACGCTGGGCAAGAAGATGGTGTGCATCACTTCGCGCGGCGGGGACTATTCAGAACACAGCCCCTTCCACGCTTATGACTTTCAAGAAACCTATCTGCGGGCGATTTTTGGCTTTGTCGGAATTACCGACATGCAATTCATCAATGCCCAGCCGATGGACGTCACCCTGGAACTGCGCCAAGCCGCTATCGCCAGCGCACTTGAAAAAGCCCGCAATTTGGCGACCAATTCTGAGTGGCAGGCTGTCCAAGCCGTCGCCGGTACGGAAAATCCCGCGGAGTTGAAGCCCCACCGTCTCTAGGCGTGCCCCCGAAAAGTCATCACGCTGATCAGGCTTATGTGGAAACTGAAAGAAGTTTTCCGATAAGACGCCAGAGGAAGTGATTGTGGCAGGACCGAAGATTTAGTCCACAAATAGATACACGTTATCGCTTACGCGTAAATTCGCCCGGCCTCAAACTAAGGCCGGGCGTTTTCGTTCACTGCTAACAGACAGACATCAGGCAAACGAACTGACTAGGGCGCTGCTCTTTACGCGCTGATGTCTATCGTATCAACAACAAATCTCCCCGAACGCACTTCGCCTTCGGGGAGATTTTGTTCCTGCCAACAGCTCTACTGATGACTACTTCGCTTTGCGCGTGGGCTTCTTGCGCTCGCTGGTGCGCGCCGAAGGCACCGGCCTGCTCGTACTCGTTGGAGTCCGGCCCCAAGAACCCGCGAATACCACTGCGGGCGCGCGCCGTCAACTTGGTCAACTCCTCCCCATTTTTCCTTAACACCGTTTGAGTTGATTCCATCAAAGTCCATGATCCTCAACTGGCGTTATAATAAGCGACCGCGTGTATTTTGAAATCGGCGTCAGCCATACCCGCCGCAGTGCGGCGGTGGCCCGCCAGGCGCCGCTCAGGAGGCTGAGTAGTTACAATTCTTCAAACATATACCCATCCAGATAGCAAGATTTCTTGAAGGTTACCCTTTTTTAGATTTGCATAGGGTTGCCTTCCCTTGATTTTTCATACTGAGAATTGCTGACGGTGTGGCTGGTATAACTCAGCAGCCTGGTTCCTTTGAGAAACCAGGCTGCTTTCTTGTGACAATCGTCGCCCCGGGGTAGGGACAGTTGTCACTGTCTGCCCTGTCTTTCTCGGTGTAATCTTATTGCAACCCACTTGCAATAAGGTTGCCCCATGAATCAGTTTACTCAACAGGCCCAACAGGCGATTACGGCAGGCGGCGGGCGGATGACAGAGCCGCGCCGCATTATCCTGGATGTGATTGATGCCAGCCACGCGCATCTTACGGCCGATGAGATCGTTGCGCGGGCGCAGAAACGCGATGGGCGTATCAATCCTTCGACCGTGTACCGCACACTGGCTTTCCTCAGAGCGCGCGGGCTGATCAAGTCTCGCTACTACGATCAGGATAGCCACCGCGAAGTCTACGAGCCAACCCCCAACACCGAACACTATCATTTCACTTGCACGCGCTGCGGCAAGGTGATCGAATTTGAGTCGAAGCATGTGCCGGCGCTGCGGCGGCAGTTGCAGGCCGATTTCGGCGTCGAAGTTGCACGCGCATGCCTGTGCTTGACGGGTCTGTGCGCAGCCTGCAAGACGAAATAAAATCCCAAATTGAGGCAATGAGTGAACAACACACACCTGCGAATTGGCTTAGATGAATTGCCTACGGATGGCATCGCTGAGATCATTACGCTCGACGGCAGGGGCGCAGTGGCCGGCCGGTTGGCCGCCCTGGGCTTCGTGCCGGGCATGCGCGTGTCGATGGTGCAGAACCGTGGGCACGGCCCGTTGATCGTGTCGGTGATCAATACCCGTGTGGCACTGGGCCGCCGTGAAGCTGTCTCGATCCGGGCGCGAAGGATCACCGCGTGAGTGGCGCGTGCTGCGAGGCTCCGGGTACGCTGACGCTCGAAGAGGTCCGCTCGATGAGTCCGCCGGTGGCCACGCGCCTTCACGTGGCGTTAGCGGGGCAACCGAACGTCGGCAAATCGACCGTGTTCAATTTGTTGACCGGTCTGCGCCAGCACGTTGGCAACTGGCCGGGCAAAACGGTCGAGCAAAAGATCGGAGTGCATCAACACGGCAAGGTCACACTCGATCTGGTCGATCTGCCAGGCACGTATAGCCTTACGGCCAATTCGCCCGAAGAGCTGATCGCGCGTGAATACTTGTTGACGCAGCGGCCGGATGTGATTGTCGCTGTGGTCGATGCGGCGGTGCTCGAACGCAGTTTGTATCTCGTGGCCGAGTTGGTTCAGGTCGGCTTGCCCTTAGTGGTTGGCCTGAACATGATTGATGTGGCCACTCAGAATGGCACGCACATTGATACGCGTGCGCTGAGTGAGATGCTGGGTGCGCCGGTGATCGATTTGATCGCCGCGAAGAATGCCGGCGTCGATCGATTGATCGACGAGGCCATTCGGATCGCGGGCGAGCCGGCCCGTTCGATCGCACCACTCGCGCTGCGCTCTGAATTGGCCGCCGCTGTTTCGCAAATCGAACAGCTGATCGCGCCGGTATTGCCTGAGTCTTACCCGCCGAACTGGGCGGCACTGAAACTCTTGGAGAGCGATGCCGCCATCTTGCAGCAGGTGCGCGATCGAATCTTGCCGGGCGATTGGACGGTGTTGGATAAAGTCTTGCGCGATCACGCGGACGCCGCGATGCTCATTGCCGGTGCGCGCTACGCATGGATTGCGCAGGCCGTGCGAGTCTCTGTCACGCGGAAGATCACCGGCTCGATGACGTTGACCGCCCGGCTGGATCGCTTGACCACGCATCCGCTGTGGGGGCCTGGCATCCTGGCCGCAATCCTGGCGGCGTTGTTCGGATTGACGTATGTGATCGGCTCGCCCATTCAAGAATGGCTCGAATCGACGGTGATGGGCAGCCTGTCGAATGTGGCAAGCTCGCTGCTGGTCAATGCGCCGGCCTGGCTGCGCGGCCTGATTGTCGACGGCGCAATCGGTGGTGCAGGCACGGTGTTGACGTTTGTGCCGATCTTGATGATTTTCTTTGCAGGCATGGCGTTGCTGGAAGACGTCGGCTACATGGCGCGCGCCGCGTATTTGATGGATGGCTGCATGCGCTTGATGGGGCTGCATGGCAAATCGTTTTTGCCTTTGTTCCTGGGCTTTGGCTGCAATGTGCCGTCGATCATGGGCACGCGCGTGATCGAATCGGACAAGGCGCGCTTGTTGTCGATTGTGCTGGCGCCGCTGGTGCCCTGCACGGCACGGATGGCCGTGGTGGCTTTCCTCACACCGGCTTTCTTCGGCAGCGCCGCACCGTTCGTGGCTTTTGGATTGGTCCTGTTGAACCTGCTGGTGTTGGCGGTAGTCGGCGCGATCGTCAGCCGGACGGTGTTGAAAGATGGACAGTCGGCCTTCATCATGGAACTGCCGCTTTATCATCAGCCAAAGCCGCGATCGATCGCGTTGATCGTGTGGCAACGGACGCTCGGCTTTGTGCGGCACGCGGGCACGGCGATTCTGATCATGTCGTTGGTCGTGTGGGCGCTGGCCTATTTCCCGAACGGGAACGTTGATACTTCGTGGCTGGGCCAGATCGGCCGGGGGCTGGCGCCGCTGGGTGCGTTGATGGGTTTAAGTTGGAAACTGCTGATCGCGCTCCTGGCTTCGTTCGTCGCCAAGGAAAACTCGATCGCGGTTCTGGGTGTGTTGTTTGGCGCAGCCGATAATCACGCGCAACTGGCTTCGATCTTGAGCAACGCCATCACCCCGATCGCCGCGCTGAGCTTCCTGGCGGTGCAGTTGCTCTTCATTCCATGTGCTTCGACGGTGGCGGTGATTCGCAAAGAAACTCAATCGTGGAGATGGACGCTGTTCAGCGTTGGGTTGTTGGCCGTGATCTCGTTCGGGGCAGGGGTCGCGATTTATCAAGCGGCGCGGTTGTTCGCGTGAGGGAGGCGGGCGATGTTCGATAAACTGTGGTCGATTTTGAAACGCGGCGGTTCGGTCACGACGAATCAAATCGCACGTGAGTTAGACACCACCCCCGCCCTGGTGAACGAAATGATTGAGCATCTATCGCAGTCGGGGTGGTTGAAGCAAATGCCGGCCAGCTGTGTTAGCGGTTGCGAGCCGTGTAGGTTCCTCAGGGACTGCAACCGATCACCGCAAGCACGGGTGTGGCAAGTGATTGAACGCTAATTGGGCAACTGGTAATCGGGCAACTGGTAATTGGGCAGCTGGTTGACCAAGTCACCAATTGCCCAATCGACCAAGTAACCAGTTGACTCATTGACCAATCCCCATTACAATCGCCCCCATCTTTTCAGGGGGTGAAGCATGGCTACTTATCAACCACGTGGTTTGTATTACGAAGATATGGAAATCGGCTTCAAAGTTGTATCGGCCGGGCGGACGATCAGCGAAGCGGACATCATGGCCTTTGCCGGGTTGAGCGGCGACTGGAATGCGATCCACATCGACGCCGAGTATGCCAGGACGGCGGGTTTCGGCGAGCGCGTGGCGCACGGCCTGCTCGGTTTATCGATTGCGAGCGGTTTAGCCATGCAACTGGGCTTTCTCGATCGGACGGTCGAAGCGTTTACGTCGCTCGACTGGAAGTTCCGTGCGCCGATCAAAATCGGCGACACGATCCATATGGAAGCCGAGGTCACCCAGAAGAAGTTGGTGCCGGGCGGGCTGGGGGGCTTCGTCACGTTCAACATCGTCGTGAAGAACCAGCGCGATGAAACGACACAGCGGGGCACGTGGACGGTTGTGGTGAAGAGCAAGCCCAAGCCGGAAAGCGGGATTTAGGGATTCAGAACACAGGACACGGATAAGAAAGTCCCCGGCTCAATCGAGCCGGGGACTTTTTACTTGTCTGCTTGTTTCCTTAACAGGCGAGCGGCGGGAACAGGAACTTGAAGATCGAGCTGAAGGACTTGCAGTCGATGAACGACCAGGCGACCAGCGCGATCACGACCACGATGAGGATCAAAATCAAACAGCCGCAGCCGATCAAAAGCGTGCGTCGAGTGTTATGGGTGCCGGCCGGCTGCATCGCGGGCGGAGGCATATAAGCTGCCTGGGCCCCGGGTGGAGGCGGCATAACGGATCTAGCCGGTGGCGGCGGTGGTGGCACCGGTTGACGCGATCGGGCGGCAGGCGGCGGAGGCGGCGGCGCGAAGGCGGGCTGAGTTGGAACCGGTGCGTTGACGGCCGTCGCGCCGAGAGCGTCTGCCACGCCGCCAACCAGCGTTTCATCCGAGCCCAGCGTCGGCATCGGCGCAACCACCGACAGCAGCACGGTATCGGCCAGGCCTAATTTATCGCCATTGGATAGCAGCGTTGGGGCGGCGATACGGCGGCCATTGACGAAGGTGCCGTTGGTGCTGCTCAAATCTTCGATAAGATATGAACTGCCCTGGCGAGTGAGTCTGGCGTGACGGCGTGAGATTTGTGAGTCTTCTATGACGAGATCGTTGCCGGCTTCGCGACCCAGTACGTAAACTTCATTGGTCAGCTCGTACTCCTGACTGGGCCGGGGGCCTTGATTCACGATCAATTTGAACGGACCGGCTACCATGATAACTACCTCCTGAAGAGTGTGGTCTGAATGTCTTGCGTAAGTGGCAGTATATGCAGAATTGAAGCAGAAGTCAAACGGGATTTGAGCGCGGCATCGATCGGAACAGCAGCCACGCGCCGACGAGAATCAGCCCGATCGGCCCGATCGCGCCGAAGTTACGGCTGCCGAAAAACATGGCCATCAAGCTGAAGACCGCGCCGCTGATCAACGCCATCCACCGTCCGGCAGTTTGTACCTGACTGCCCCAGCTGCCGATGCGGGCTGCCAGGATCAACCCGATGCCGACACTGGCTGGAATCAAGGCCCAGATGTAAGCCCACGCTCCCCAATCATTGAAGATGACGTTGTAAAAGAAGATGGCCCCAAGACCCAGCAGCACGGTGCCCGGAATGAATAAGGCCGCCAGTGCAGGCCGGGCCTGTGGCGCAATGAGGATCGGCGCATAAAAGCCGAGGCCGATGATGACGAAAATGATGGGCCAGATTTTGCCGAAGTTGATGTCCAGCAAGTTGATCGCCAGAA